>JAGRJA010000413.1 GCA_020443005.1 Pseudomonadales bacterium | reverse complement strand
GTTGTACAGGCACACGACATCTCGCAGGCGTGCTCGATATCAATGTGATTCGCAAGAGCAACACGACAGAGATTTTCACCAGGTTCTGCCTGAAAAACCTTGCCTTCAGGACATATTTCAGGATGAGGTAAAACAACAATTTGCGGCATCAATCAAACCCCTTTTCAAGTTCGCTGAGAGAGTGGCCAGCCAGTGCTTTCTTGATCGCACTGTTCATGCGACGGGCAGCAAAAAACTCGCTGGCTTCACTCAGGAATTTTATGGCTTTTCCTATTTCCTGGGCATTCGCGGAATTCCGGGCTAATGCCAATTGCTCCATGGCTCTGGTGATTTCCTGCCTTTCCTCGTCCACCAGCAAGTCTTCTCCGTCCTCATCCAGCGCAACAGTGATAGCGTCAAGCAGACGATCTGCATCGACGCGCTTTTCCTGAAGTTCCCGCGCTTGCAGGTCATCGCGCGCATGTTCATAGGACTCCCTGAGCATCCGCGTAATATCATCCTCTTCAAGACCATAAGATGGCTTGATAACCACTTGTGCTTCTACCCCTGTACTTTGCTCTCTTGCAGACACACTGAGCAAGCCATCGGCATCCACCTGAAAGGTAACCCTGATATGCGCAGCTCCCGCCACCATTGGAGGAATTCCGCGAAGTTCAAAGCGTGCAAGGGATCTGCAATCACTGACCAGCTCACGCTCACCCTGTAAAACATGAATGGACATGGCTGTCTGGCCATCCTTATAGGTTGTAAATTCCTGTGCACGGGCAACGGGTATGGTGGTATTTCGGGGAATGATTTTTTCAACCAGCCCCCCCATCGTTTCAAGCCCAAGTGACAATGGTGTTACATCCAGTAAAAGCATTTCATTATCAGGCTTGTTGCCAACAAGGATGTCTGCCTGAATCGCAGCGCCAATAGCAACCACCTTATCAGGATCAACGGAAACAAGTGGCTCGCACTTGAAAAAGTCACCGACCTTTTGTCTGATCACGGGTATCCGGGTGGAGCCGCCTACCATTACCACATTCCGGATTTCAGAAGGCTCAATGTCCGCGTCTCGAAGCGCTTTTCTGCAAGCACTTAATGTTCGATTTACCAGAGGCGTAACCAGGCTTTCAAACTGGCTTCGAGAGAGGATCGCCCGAGATCCGTGAAACAGAATTTCGGTGGTCTCATTTTCACTGAGTGATTCTTTCGCCGCGCAGGAAAGATTAAGAATTTCACGCCATTGTGAGGACGATGAAATAACGGCTCCCGTATGAGCAATGAACCAGTCAGCAATCAAATGATCGACATCATCGCCACCCAGCGCCGTATCACCGCCTGTCGAAAGCACTTCAAAAACGCCTTTCGACAATTTGAGGATGGATATATCAAATGTCCCACCCCCAAGGTCGTAGATAGCAACAACACCTTCATCCTGTCGATCGAGACCATAAGCCACAGCAGCTGCAGTAGGCTCATTCAGTAATCGAAGCACATTAAGCCCGGCAAGTGTGGCAGCATCTTTTGTTGCCTGACGCTGGGCATCATCAAAGTAGGCAGGGACAGTTATAACAACACCATCGAGTTTATCGCCAAGCGTCTCAGTACCCAAGCGAGCCAGCACCTTTAAAATTTCAGAAGACACTTCAATCGGTGTTTTAATACCGTTCCTGGTTTGAAATGCAATAACATCAGCACCTGAACCGACAAAATCATAGGGCAGCTTTTTTTCATCTTCACCCAGATCGCTGATTGCGCGCCCCATAAATCGCTTGACCGAAACAAAGGTATTCGCAGCATCAGAAACCGAAGCAGATTTTGCTGCCCAGCCAACCTGCACCTCGTTATTGCCGGCATACCTCACAATTGAAGGCATAATGTCCCTGCCCCGATAATCGACCAGAGTGTCTGCGGTTGACCCCCGTACTGTAGCGACCAACGAATTCGTTGTGCCCAGGTCAATGCCTACGGAGAAACGCCGCTCGTGAGGACGCGTTGACATCCCCGGTTCAGAAATCTGGAGCAATGCCATGAATATCGTCTAACCCTTTTTTATTCAGAATAATTCATCTTCGACACGACGAAGATCTTCTTGTAGTTTAACCAGAAATTGCCATTCGAGTGTAACCTTCCTGGCTTGGTCATACTCACTTTTTTCAAAAGCCTGAAGAAAGGCCCGCGCTTTTTCATTGATTTTCACTTTCAATACTGAACCCAGTTCTGCAAGCTCATTTTCAGGTTCTGCCTGTTCTTTAACAGCAGCAAGCCGTTCCCTTAATTGCATTTGCTCCATGAGAAAATCTGTATTGGCGGTTGTCACTTCTTTGGTTGTATCAACACCAACCAGTTGCAGTAAATAAAGCGCTCTCGAAAAATCGTCGTCAAGCACTTCATACGCTTCATTAACCAGAGATGTATATTGCTGCGAAAGCCTTTTCTGCTGTGCGTCCGAATCAGCAAACCTGTCAGGGTGAATATTTTTCTGGATCTCGCGATACCTGCGCTTGAGCAACTGTTTATCGATATGAAACAGCGGCTGCAGACGAAAAATCTCGAAAAAATTTTCTTTTAGATCCACAACCACCTGCTCATACCAATGTCTTGCCGGACAAATATCCAGGCCGGGACAAAAGCCCTAGACATGAAAACTTTCTCCACAACCACACTCTTCCTTAACATTGGGGTTGTTAAATCGAAAGCCCTCATTCAACCCTTCTTTTGTAAAATCAAGCTCTGTACCATCGAGATAAACCAGGCTTTTGGGATCAATGAAAAGCTTGACCGAACCATTCTCAAAAACACGGTCTTCATCGCGGGGCTCATCGACAAACTCAAAAACATAGGACAAACCGGAACAACCTGTAGTTTGAACACCCAGCCTTACACCAAGCCCCTTACCACGGTGTTCCAGATTTTTTCTGATGTGTCGCGCTGCCGCATCTGTTAGTGTAATAGCCATAGTGTGTACCCTTGAATCAGGCCTTGTCCTGCAAATCCTTGATCGCTGCTTTTATGGCATCTTCTGCCAACACCGAGCAATGTATTTTTACCGGTGGCAATGCCAACTCTTCAGCGATATCGACATTTTTGATACCCGATGCCTCCTCAAGCGTTTTGCCTTTAACCCATTCGGTCAGAAGCGAACTGGACGCAATGGCCGACCCACAACCATAGGTTTTGAACTTTGCATCCTCAATTATCCCTTCGTCATTGATCTGTATTTGAAGACGCATCACATCGCCACAGGCCGGAGCACCCACCATACCAGTGCCTACCTTTTTCGAATTTGTATCCAATGTGCCAACATTTCGCGGATTTTCGTAATGATCGAGAACCTTATCACTGTAAGACATAAATTTTCTCCAATAAATAATTTATCAATGTGCTGCCCATTGAACCGATTTTAAATCCACTCCGTCCTTGTACATATCCCAAAGCGGTGACAGTGCTCTCAGTTTGTTGACCGCTTCCCTTACATGATTGATGGTGTAGTCAATATCTTCTTCCGTTGTAAATCTGCCAATACTGAAACGAATGGAGCTATGTGCAATTTCATCATCAAGCCCCAGCGCTCTTAGCACATAGGAGGGTTCAAGACTTGCAGAGGTACAGGCAGAACCCGATGAAACAGCAATATCTTTCAAAGCCATCATCAATGACTCACCTTCTACAAAATTAAAACTGATATTCAGGTTGCCAGGCACACGCTTCTCAAGAGAGCCATTTACAAGAACCTGCTCCATGTCATCAAAACCTGCCAACATACGGTTTCTCAAACCGAGAAGACGAGAGCTTTCAGTCAGCATCTCCTGACCGGCAATCGCAAATGCCTCGCCCATACCGACGATCTGGTGGGTTGGCAAAGTACCCGAACGCATACCACGCTCATGACCACCCCCATGCATTTGGGCTTCAATACGCACGCGCGGCTTGCGCCTCACATACAGTGCTCCGATTCCCTTTGGCCCATAGATTTTATGTGCCGAAAAAGACATCAAGTCAACTTTAAGCTGCTCCATATCAATGGGAAGCTTGCCTGCACTTTGTGCGGCATCCACATGAAAAAAGATGCCTTTTTCACGACAAAACTCCCCAATCTTCTCAATCGGATTAATCACACCAATTTCATTATTAACATGCATCAGTGAAACGAGAATTGTGTCATCACGAACTGCCTGCTCAAGCACCGCAGCATCGATAAGCCCGTCACTGTCAGGTGAAAGATAGGTAACCT
>JAGRJA010000412.1 GCA_020443005.1 Pseudomonadales bacterium | reverse complement strand
TTTAGTACGGGTCTGGCAACGGTTTTCTCCATAAAGACGCTTAAACCATCGGCTCGCGTGCTTGAGGGTGACATTATTTGAAATGTGATTGTAATGAAATCGAGTCTGAAAGGATATGAAGCGTTTATATTGTTTTTTGTGCCAGCCTTTTTTCTTTTCGCTTGTGATGTTGTCGCCGTTTTGCTGTATTGCGAAAGAACAGGCGGTGAGTCAATTTTCAGCAGAAGGGCTTTCCGGGTGGGAGGAAATTGTATTTGCTCAAAAAACAGATTACCGGATTCTTGACGAAGAAGATGTGTCAGCGCTTTGTGCAAGCAGTCGTTCTTCCGCTTCGGGATGGTTGAAAAGAGTAAATGTGAATCTGGATGAATACCCATTTTTGCATTGGCAATGGAAGGTGGAAAAGGTCATTCAGTCGGGTGATGAAACAACACGCGAAGGTGATGATTATGCGGCCAGAGTGTATGTGATTGTTGATGGAGGGCTTTTTTTCTGGAGAACAAAAGCGCTGAATTTTGTCTGGGCCAGTAACAAGGAAAAGGGAAGCATCTGGGCAAATGCCTTTGCCGGGCAGAGTGCCATAATGACAGCACTGAGGAATAACAGGGAAGATTCAACGGGCGTGTGGCAGACAGAAAAGGTTGATCTGCGCACAGCATTCAAAAAACACTTTGGTGGTGATTTCAACAGAATTAATGCAGTAGCGATAATGTCAGATACCGATAACACAGAATCTGTTGCAGAGTCCTGTTATGGCGATATTTTTTTTTCATCGGAATGAAAAATCCTTGCCGATATTATTGGTCGAAAAAGGGGCTGCGGTCTGGATTACCTACATATTGTTATATTCAGAATTGAAGCGAAATCCGGGCTTCGCAAAACTGAGTTGCACCGTACTTATTGTGCGTTCGACAAAACCGGCTTCGCAGTAACAGAGATAGTAACGCCACATGCGAATAAACTCTTCGGAAAAACCCTGGTTTCGCATCTCATTCAACGAGAGTTCGAACCGTTGTCGCCAATGGAAAAGGGTTCTTGCGTAATCAAGGCCTATGTCAATGTTGTTGATGATTTCCATTCCGGCATATTGGGTGATGCCGTCTGTCATGGTTTTTATAGTGGGTAAACAGCCACCGGGAAAAATGTAGTGTTGAATAAAATCGCTTGAATCCTTGTAAGCATGATAACGATCGTGATTTATCGTGATCGCTTGAATACAAGCCAAACCGTCTTCCTTGAGCAGGGAACTGATTTTACTGAAATAGTTGTTGATATATTGATGCCCTACAGCTTCAATCATCTCGATGGAAACCACTTTGTCGTATTTGCCATCGAGATGGCGGTAATCTTTTAATAAAACGGTGATGGTCTTTTCAAGACCGGCTTCTTTTACCTTTTGTTGGGTAAGGGCAAATTGTTCTTTTGACAGCGTGGTAGTGGTTATATGTACCTGATGGTGTCTTGCGGCATAAAGTGCGAAACCGCCCCACCCCGTGCCTATTTCCAGAATGTGATCACCGGGTTGTAAATTAAGGGCCTTGCAAATTTGTTGCAACTTGAATTCGGAAGCGTGCTCAAGTGAACAATAGGGGTTGGGGAAGATGGCTGATGAATACATCATGCTTTCATCGAGAAAAAGCCTGAAAAAATCATTGCCAAGATCGTAATGTGCACGAATGTTTTTGCTGGAGCCGCTGACGCTGTTTTTTCTGAAACGGTTATAAGTGAAAAGGAGAACCTTGTTAAGAATGGACGAGAGATTTTTGATTTTCTGCATGGTCTCCCTATTTTTGGCGACAAGTCGCAATAAAGTAAAAAGATCCGGGGTGTCCCAAAAACCATGCATATAGGCTTCGGCAGCGCCCAATGCGCCTCTCTGGGTGATCAGTCGCCAGGTTTGAGGGCTGTTAATAATAATTTCGGCGCTCAGGCCTGTTGTCGATATTTTTCCCGATACGAGAAGAAAGGTTTCGGTGTTCTTTTCCCGTATTGTCAGTTGCCCGTGTTTAATTTTTTTTAACATCGAAGTAATCAGCCGTTTTT
>JAGRJA010000411.1 GCA_020443005.1 Pseudomonadales bacterium | reverse complement strand
GCTGGCAGGCTTCGACATAGGCTTGTGCCTTTTCCGAAAAGTCGGCGGGCAAACGCCCTTCCGAACGGCGCAACAATTCAGCGGCCAGCTCCGGGTGTGCCGCCTGATAGGCTTCAAACGCTGTTTGCCAGTTTGCTTCGGCCTTTGCACCCGCTTCCCTTGCATTCCAGGCTTGTTGAATATCTGCCGGAATTTCAAACGGGGCGTGAGGCCAGCCCAGTTGCTGGCGGGTCAGGGCAACTTCATCGACACCCAGTGGTGCGCCATGACAATCCTCCTTACCCTGCTTGTTCGGTGAACCCTTGCCAATCACGGTTTTACAGCAAATCAGCGTCGGCCTGCTGTTATCGGCCTTTGCCTGCTCAATGGCTGAGGCGATGGCTTCGGCATCGTGGCCATCAACCGCCGGTATCACCTGCCAGCCATAGGCTTCAAAACGCTTTGGTGTGTCGTCGGTAAACCAGCCTTCAACCTCACCGTCTATGGAAATACCGTTGTCGTCATAAAAGGCCACCAGTTTGCCCAGCCCCAGTGTGCCGGCAAGCGAACAGGCTTCGTGCGAGATGCCTTCCATCAAACAACCGTCGCCCAGAAACACCCAGGTACGATGATCAACAATGTCGTGCCCCGGACGGTTAAATTGTGCCGCCAGTACTTTTTCGGCAAGCGCCATACCCACTGCATTGGTAATACCCTGCCCCAGCGGGCCTGTTGTGGTTTCAACGCCCGGCGCATAGCCATATTCGGGGTGACCCGGTGTTTTGGAATGCAATTGACGGAAATTTTTCAGGTCGTCAATCGACAGGTCGTAGCCACTCAGGTGTAACAACGAGTAAACCAGCATCGAGCCGTGGCCATTGGAGAGCACAAAGCGATCCCGGTTCAGCCAGTTCGGGTTAGCAGGATTATGGGATAAATAATCGTTCCACAAGACTTCGGCGATATCCGCCATGCCCATGGGTGCACCGGGGTGACCACTGTTGGCTTTTTGAACTGCATCCATACTCAGTGCACGAATGGCGTTGGCTAAATCACGGCGGGAAGGCATTATCGGGATGTCCTCAGTTAGCGGTTTTCAAGGCTTGTAACAGAAACGAAGAGGGGCGCTATTGTCGCGCAGATAGCTGGCTGCCGCAATTCTCAATGACCGAAATGACACAAATACCACTCTGGACGCTGTTCTTTTGACCGGATTTAACCCTGTTTACGCTATTCCTGTTGTTGCAGACAGGTATTTTTGAGTTTCACATAGTTACCGGCACCGTAGCTGAAAAACTCACGCTCACGCTCTGTCAGTGGCCTTGCCTGTTTACAAGGCGAACCCTTGTAAAGGTAGCCGCTTTCCAGACGCTTGCCCGGTGGCACCAGTGTTCCCGCCGCAATAACCACCTCATCTTCAACCACCACACCATCCATCACAATTGCACCAATACCCACCAGTACACGATTACCGATGCTGCATCCGTGCAAACACGCCTTGTGACCTACAGTGACTTCATCCCCGAGCGTCAACGGCCAGCCCTCCGGGTCATAGGGCCCGGCATGAGTGATATGCAGCACACTGCCATCCTGGATACTGCAGCGCTTGCCGATACGGACGCGATGCATGTCTCCGCGAATAACGACATGTGGCCATACCGAGCTATCCTCACCAATTTCGACATCGCCAATCACGAGGGCGAAGGGGTCGATATAAACACCTGTTGCCAGTTTTGGGGTAATGCCCTGATGGCTGCGAATGGATGGGTTTTGCATAAATTCCTGCCTGCGGTTGAGTAAGGCTTCTGTTAAACTGCCCCGATTTCTGAAGAGTGCTTGATGAATTATGAATGATCGAAGCAAAAAATCTGTCATGCTTGCCAGTATTCTGGCTTTAATCGCACTATCCGTCGCGGTGCTCTATGGTTACATGCTAACCCGAAAAATTGAAGCCGAAGCGGAAAACAGCCCCACCCCTCTGCAAAAACAATCTTTTGATGCAGACCTCCATGAGGCCTTTCTTTACCCCGAACCGCTTGGTCTTACCGATTTTGAGCTGGTTGATCAACACAACCGGTTGTTTAACCTGAATCGTTTCAGAAACCACTGGTCACTGGTCTACTTCGGTTTCACCCGTTGCCCGGATATCGGCCCACCCGCACTGGCCGACATGAAAAAGGTATTTGACGCTGTCCCAAAACCCGACGAAGCCTACTCAAGACCCTTGCAATTCGTTTTTATTACTGTCGACCCGGAGCATGACTCACAGGCCGCATTAAGTACTTACCTGGCCCGCTTCAACACCGCCTTTATCGGCGTTGGCGGCGACCGCAACACCATCAAGCATCTGGCCAACAGGCTGAGTGTGGTCATGGACAGCGGTGAAAAAAGCCACAGCCAGCATGCCATGACAGAAGCGGCGGTAGACAGTATTTCCCATTCAGGCAACCTGCTCCTCATCAACCCCGACGGGGAATATGCCGGCTTTTTCAAGCCGCCTTTCAAGCCGGAAAATATTCACGCGGTGCTGTCTTATATTGCGATTAACCACTGACTTACGGTTAATCGCTTTTATTCGGGAGGCAACTGACTCCGCCTGAAAACAGCTTTTTCCTGCACACAAGCCTGTCAGGGCGCTTAGCTGCAGATCACCAGACTCGATCAAGCTCTAACTTCCAGCCGCGACCTTCCGGCACTATCGCCAGTTTTACCGCTTGCTCATTCTTCTCTTCAAGCAACAGATTGAACGAGAAGTTAGCCAGAAAATTCCCCACCGCCATACCCATCAAGACATCGGCAGGATAATGCTTGTCTGCCTCAACACGGGATAATGCTTCCATACCATCGAGAAGATACAAGCCCGTCTTCGCGGCTGTTCGCCAGTTCGGATCCATATCCACATAGTCCAGATTGCGCCGGGCAAAACTGGTATGCACACTTGTATACATAACATGCTTTGATGGCATGGCATCATCAGGCTCGCCATCAGGCCTGTCACGGCCACTTTTTTTCTTCAGCAGGTTAGCGAGAGAATCACTTCCTTCGCGGTTTACGGCAAGCAGCGCCACATTCTCCGCTTTCCATTCAAGCGCATCCGCATTCTCTGCCGCTGGTGGTGTCGCGAGCACCATGCTCAGAAGATAAATCGGGGTTACTGCTTCTTTAAGGTCATTACTGAGTTCTTCAGGGCTTGTGTCACCCGACATTAGCCAACGATGTTTGCTGGCCGATGCCTGAATCTTGTCATCCCAACCTCCGGCTGCCACCAATGCTGCAGCACCGGCAGGCCCCCAGGTTTCCGGTGCCAACGCAGCGCGGCGCGCCGAGTCGCCGATATCATCCCAGAGCAACGAGGCATTGTTGCTCTTCGCACAACCACTGACAAGAAAGGGGGTGAGAAAACAGGCGAACAAAAAAGTCATTTTCATGGAATGGCACCAGCGTCAGGGGGAAGGACTTTGTAGCTTGTTCGGCTTTTCAAACGAAGCTTTCGGATACTTTTTTCGCTGGCAAGCTTACACTACGGCATTCAATTCATTCAAATTTTTGTTAAGCTTCTGACAAGCCCGGTCTTCCGACCCCGCATTATCCGCATAATGCCTGAGCATAAAGACCAGACCTGCATTGAAAACATTGACTGATTGTATTTTAAAAACAAGCGGATAGCGCGATATGCCTGCACCGAGCCAGAACAGCCAATTCAGCGCCAGCCCCCCCCACAGTGACAACTATCGCTATCAGCATGAATCGGTGGCAGCGTCTTTTCTTTTCGCTGATGGTTTTCTCAATGGCACTGACTTTTTTGCCGTCAATAGGGCCAGACATGGGGCACTGGTTAAAAGCCGGTAACAATGTCATCGACTTTGGTTTTGTTGAGGGATATCGACTTAACCAGCAAGAGCATCCGCCCGGCTTATCCATTATCATGTCTGCCGGTATTCGGCTCTCGCTTCTTCTGGATATACTACCTGCATTCGGTATCAAGATTATCCTATTTTGCTTTTTTCTGATCAGCTGGTCGCTGATTGAAAAACACAACAGCAGCATTGTCGCAACTCTGATTGTTACAATGGTACTGTCATTGAATGCGCTGGTACTTTCCTATGTCGATATATTACTTGCGCCTTTCCTTCTGCTGACTTTTATTTCTCTCAAAAATCAACAACCGGCGAGAGCCGCAATCTTTTTCACATTGGCTTCAATGATCAAGTTTTACCCGTTGATCATCGCCCCCTTCATGCTGGTTTATTTTTTATCACTAGCGGATTACAAGGTCAAAAAACTGTTAAATATCAGTGCCTGGCCCATTGTCTTGCTGGCTGTTACCATCCTTGTTTATCAATGGTCATTGCTGGACGCACTTTACACCGCTTTCAGCCACAAGACTCTTTCTGCACAAGGGCTGAATGTGAACTGGCTGATTCAAGGGAGCATTCGTACAGATAACCATCCTCTTTTCAGTGGCACACCTCAAAATTATGAAAAAACCGTTTTTGTCAATTTTACCCAGACTCTGCTGGCGTTTTTTTATGTATCAACACTATGGCTCTTTTTGAGATCGGGTAAAAGGCTTGAGGATCTGCTCCTGTTTTCAATCATTGCCCACCTGAGCTATTTTGTTTTCGCCATTGGCGTCCATGAAAACCACTTGTACCTGTCTTTTGTTTTATCGGTTGCACTTGCGATGATAAAACCTTCGTACACACTGCTTGCCATCAATATTGCCTTGATGAATATGATGAACTATCTGTTTTTTTACAATTTGGCCGGGGATGGCCTCAGAATATGGGGGCAGGGAATGACCTCGATGTGTCAATACCTGTCAACGCATGACGGCCCGATATACCCTTATTGCACAATGGTACTCAATAACACAGAGATGGATGCCAGTCGTATCATCATGTCGATTATCAACACACTTTTTTTTCTGGGTTTGTGGGTCACGGCGCTGAAAAACCGGGAACCGGCATCCAACAACATTCCCCGACGCAACCCATACTGAACAGAAATATGTTTCTATTCAGCCAAGAGCCGCATTTTCAAACCAACACCATCAAGGTATTGCCTTTCGGCATGAAGCGCTTCTTCTGTTAAGGGGTGCTGCTCTACCCAGTTCCGGTTCAGGCACAGGTCGACGCGACCATTCTTGAAAGCGATAGCAATTTTATCAGGCAAGCCCGCTGAACTCCGACATCGATTGAATAAAAATGCCAGTCGCAGCAAGATCACCAGACGCCAGTCAGGCTCGAAACCGTAGGTTTCTTTCATCGGTTTCAATTTCCGGCGGTGATTCAATACCAGAAAACTTAACAGTTTTTGTTCCTGTCGAGAAAACCCGGGCATATCGCTGTGCAGTAACAGGTAGGCACTGTGTTTATGGTAGGCACTGTGAGCAACAGACAAACCGATTTCATGCAGGGCGATAGCCCATTTAAGCAAGGATTTTGACTGATCGGGTGTGGTCTCCAGTTTTTGTTCAACCTGGGCAAGGAGTTTCAAGGCAAAGGCCTGCATCCTGTCGACTTGCTCATGATCAACACGATATTGTGTCATGAAATGGGTAACCGTTTCTTCCCGCTTGTCTTTATGATGAAAACGGCCGGCGAGGTCGTAAACAATGCCCTCGCGAATCGCATAGGCTGACACATGCATTTGTTTGATGCCGAGCTCGAGAAATACACCATGCAAAACAGCCAGGCCACCGGGGAACACTTCCCTTCGCTCAGGATCGAGGCCAGGCAGGTTGAGCTTTTCACAATCTTCAAATTCGACAACCCGACCGGCCAGTGCTTTCAGTCCATCAAGGGTAATGACATGCTCCTTGCATAAGCCCATTTCAAAAATGACATTCTCGATAGCGCGAATAGTGCCTGAGGAGCCAACCGCTTCCTGCCAGTGTCGTGCGTGAAAATGCTTGGTAGAGGCCTCTGTCTCCAGCCGGGCTGCGATCAGGGCGCTTTGATAACGCCGGGCAGAAATTTTGCCATCGGGAAAATATTGACGGGTAAAACTGACACACCCCATGTAAAGACTTTCAAGTTTGATCGGCTGGTCTTTGCCAAGAACCAGCTCGGTTGAACCCCCACCTATATCAACAACCAGCCGTTCACCCATATTGGGGCTGAAATCCTTGGCAACACCGAGGTAAATCAGTCTTGCTTCTTCGAGCCCGCTGATAATATTGATCGGCAAACCGAGAACAGCTTCTGCCCGTTCAAGAAAAAGATCGGCGTTTTTTGCTGCGCGAAGTGTATTGGTGCCGACAACCCGGATATGCTGTTGTGGTGTGGTTCTCAATCGCTCGGAAAATTTGTGCAAACTCGCAAGTGCTGTTTCCATCGACTTTCTTGAAAGCCTGCCGTCACTCTTGAGGCCCTGGGCAAGTCGTACATTTTCCTTATAACGATCAATAATCCGCAATTGCCCAGAAGCAAAACCGGCCACCAGCAAGTGAAAACTGTTCGAGCCCAGGTCAAGGGCTGCATAAATTTCATCGCTGTTACTCTTCTGGTTTTTCATTGATGCCCTGCAATCATGTTCATTGATAGGATAGCCCGTTCTTTACACAACTTTAATTTTTGCGTGAAACATGTCATGCCATAATTGAAAGCTTTATATCAGCTTGACTGAAAAGATTTTCCGTTGATCTGAATAAACACTTTTATTGCGGACATTCGTTATACTGTAGCGATACACCGGCAGGTTTGATTATGA
This sequence comes from Pseudomonadales bacterium, assembly GCA_020443005.1. Taxonomy (GTDB): domain Bacteria; phylum Pseudomonadota; class Gammaproteobacteria; order Pseudomonadales; family UBA7239; genus JAGRJA01. The sequence goes on along the minus strand of JAGRJA010000411.1, from coordinate 8,911 downwards.
ATGATACAGAAGGTTTATTGAACAGAATTCTGATGAATGATGTCACATTACACATCGTTACCGATAACAACGAACCCTATATACCCAAGGAAATCAGCTGGCTTGATTTCAATCAGCGCGTTCTCCAGGAGGCTGCCAACAAACAGGTGCCCCTGATTGAACGACTGCGTTATCTCGGTATTTTTTCCAACAATCTCGATGAGTTTTTCCGGGTGCGTGTTGCCGATGTGCGCCGTCTCATTGCTTTCAGTGCTTCCGGTGAAAAAGCCGAATACAAGCAGTTGCTGCAGAACATCCAGAATGGTGTCATCAAACTCCAGGATGAGTTTGAGCTTGTTTACAACGATGTTATTCATGAATTGCAGAAGCGAGGAATTTATCTTGTAAACGAGAAACAGATTGATGCCCGGCAGGCTGCTTTTGTAGAACGTTTTTTTCTGGAAAATGTATTGCCGGAGCTGGACCCGATCATGCTTTCCGACAATCAGTCCATACCCGCACTGAATGACGAGTCCATCTATTTGGCTATCAGCCTCAAGCATGAAAAGAATATCCGTTACGCCTTGATTGAGGTGCCTACCCCTCTCGTTGGTCGCTTTATCCAGATACCCAAGCAAAACAAGCGCCGCAGCAAGGTTTTTATTGTACTCGACAATATTATTCGCCATTGCCTGCCAGCTGTTTTCCGTGGTCTATTTCCTATTGACAGCTATGAAGCCTACACCATCAAATTTACAAGAGATGCGGAAATCCGGCTCGACGAGGGCATCACTCAAACCTTTATCGACAAAATGTCGCAAAGCCTGAAACAACGAAGCAAGGCAGATGCGGTTCGTTTTGTTTACGATGAAGCCATGCCCGCAGAGATGCTCTCGTTCCTGACGCGCTGCTTCAAGGTCGGCAAATACGACAGCCAGATAGCCGGTGGCAGGTATCATAACTCCAAGGATTTTATGAGTTTCCCGAATGTCGGGCCTAAATACCTTGAGTTCAAACCCCTTCCACAAATACTGGTCAAGGCCATCAGGAGTAACGACAACCTTTTTTCGTGCATACGCGAGAAAGATATTCTGCTTTACTACCCCTATCACTCTTTCAGTCATATTGTTGAACTGCTGAGAACAGCAGCCATTGACCCAGCTGTCACCGAAATCAAGATGTGCCTGTACCGCGTTGCCCGTAATTCGCGCATTATCGATGCCCTGATCAATGCCGTACATAACCAGAAGCAGGTAACCGTTGTCGTAGAGCTGCAAGCCAGATTTGATGAACAGGCAAACATTTCGTGGGCACAACGCCTGACAGAAGGCGGTGTTAATGTGATTTTTGGTATTCCGGGTATCAAGATTCACAGCAAGCTGATACAAATCAGTCGTATCGAGCAGGGTAAAACCTGTTACTACTCACATATCGGCACAGGTAATTTCAATGAAAAAACGGCTCGCCTCTATACCGACTTCAGTCTGCTGACCTGTCATCAGGAAATCGGTGAAGAAGTTGCCAAGGTTTTCGATTTTCTCCAATACACTTACCGGCGCCACAAATTCAACCGACTCATGGTGTCGCCACACACCACCCGTCCTGAAATTTCAAGACTGATTGAACAGGAAACAGAAAACGCCAGAAAAGGGCTGCCGGCTGAAATAACCATTAAATGCAACAATCTGGTTGACCGCCAAATCATCAGCAAGCTCTACAAGGCAAGCAGTGCCGGTGTTTCCATCCGCCTGATCATTCGGGGTATGTGTTCACTGGTGCCGGGTGTACCCGGTGTCAGCGAAAACATTCGCGCCATCAGTATTGTCGACCGCTATCTTGAGCACCCTCGCGTGTACAGCTTTCACAATAATGGCGTGCCCAAAATCTATATCGGTTCTGCCGACCTGATGACCCGCAACCTCGATTATCGTGTTGAGGTTTGCTGCCCCATTTATGATGAAGCCGCAAGAAAAACCATCATGGATATTCTTGAAATTCAATGGAACGACAATGTCAAGGCGCGGATCATTAATCGTGTTCACACTAACCAGATGGTCAAGCGAAAGTCGGGGCCGAATATTCGCTCTCAGGAAGCAATACAAACTTATTTGGCCAGCGGCAAATTGCCTCGTTTTACACAGAAAAAGGTAAAACCGAAAAAATTACAGCGCAGGAAAAACAGTCACAAATCAAAAAAATAAATATCCGTTCATGCATTTACAAATTTTTCACTGCCGGACAGCCACCGATCAATCAGCAACGGGATCACTTCGGGGTGTCTTTCCTCATACTTTACAGCCAGTCGTTTAACCTCATTCAACATCCATCCATCCCGTTGCAAGTCGGCCATCCTGAACCGGATCTCTCCGGTCTGTCGGGTTCCCAGTACCTCGCCCGGCCCACGCAAACGCAAATCCTCCTCGGCTATCCGGAAACCGTCACAGGTTTCCCGCATAATGGACAGGCGTGCTTTTGAATATTCTGAAAGCGGATTTTCATAAAGCAGAATACAGTGGCTTTGCTCGGAACCCCTGCCCACTCTTCCTCGTAACTGGTGTAGCTGTGCGAGGCCCAGTCTCTCCGGGTTTTCTATCACCATCAGGCTGGCGTTAGCGACATCCACGCCAACCTCAATAACGGTTGTTGCAACCAGCAGATGTATTTTTCCGTTTTTGAAGTCTTCCATGACACTGTTCTTTTCGGCTGTTTTCATTCGCCCGTGCACCAGACCAACCCTGATAGCTTTCAGGTTGTCTGACAGTTCCCTGTAGGTGTTCTCAGCCGCCTGACACTGAAGATTTTCCGATGCTTCGATCAGCGTACAAACCCAATAAACCTGTCGATGATCACTACAAACCGCAGCAACGCGTTCGATAACTTCCTGACGACGGTGCTTTTCTATCAAAAGCGTATTGACGGGCTTTCTGCCATCCGGCATTTCATCAATCACTGAATAATCAAGGTCAGCATAAACACTCATCGCCAGCGTACGGGGTATCGGTGTTGCCGTCATGACCAGCTGATGCGGCACCTTGCCTTGATGCTCGCCTTTCTGGTTAAGCAATAAACGCTGGTGTACCCCGAACCGGTGTTGCTCATCAATGATGACCAATGCCAGTTGCGCAAATTTCACACCTTCCTGAAAGAGCGCATGTGTGCCGATAACAATGCAGGCCTGCCGGTTGGCAAGTGCTTCCAATACCTGCTTTCTGGCAGAGGCCGATGTGCTGCCAGTCAACAACAGACAGGAAAAACCACTTTGATCAAACCACTGGCTAAAATTCAGATAATGTTGCTCGGCCAGCAGCTCGGTCGGTGCCATTAATGCTGCCTGAAAACCGCTCTGTAAAATTTTTTCCACCGCCATTGCAGCGACCAGTGTTTTTCCACAACCCACATCACCCTGTACAAGCCTTAACATTGGGGTGTTTTTTTTCAGGTCTGCGTAAATTTCTTCGTTAACACGCCGCTGCGCAGCCGTAAGCCGAAATGGCAGGGTATGGATAAATGATTTTGTTTCATTTTCCTGTTCATGAACAAAAAAGGCATCATGACGCTGAATTTTTTTTCTTGCCTTGAGCAGGGCAAAATGATGTGCAAGCAGCTCCTCAAAAACAAGGTGCTGTTGCAAGGGGTGCGTGCCCTCCCTGATCGCATTCATATGTTCAAGGTCCGGCGGATGATGAATGGCATCCAGACAGGCTACCCAATCATCTACCGCTGACATTCCACGGGGTTTTAATAACAAATGGTCGGGAAATACCTCCCTCGATTTGTCTTTTTTTATGTAGTCAAAAGCCTGATTGATGATTTTTCGCAGACGATTTTGCTGAAGCCCTTCTGTTACGGGGTAAACCGGTGTCAGGGTCGATTCAGGCTGATAGTTCGACTCCGGTGACGATGCCTCGCCACGGCCAATAATCGTGTACTCCGGGTGATAAAGTTCAAGCCCCTGTCGACCTCGTCTGACTTCACCAAAACAGCGCAACTGAACGCCTGGCTGCAACTGGTTTTTCTGCGCCATTGAAAAATGAAAAAACCGCAGGGAAATAACACCCGTTTTATCCTGCAGGCGACAAAGCAGGCTACGCCGCTTGCCAAAGACAATATCACAGGCCTTGATTTCACCTTCAATGACCGCTTCCTGGTGCAGCTGGAGTTGTGAAAGCGGTGTAATTCGGGTTCTGTCCTGATAACGAAAGGGAAAATGCAGCAATAAACCCTGCAAGGAATGTATACCAAGCTTTTCCAGTTTGCCGACAAGTTGGGGGCCAACCCCCTTGATCACCGTAAGCGGAATATCACCGTGACTGAAAACACTCTTCCTGTTCACATCAAACTGTAAAAACTGCTGCGTTTTATCTGGTTAATTTTATATTGAAGGTACCAGGCCTCCAGAAGCAGTGTCCACCAGATATTAGCAGCAAAGGTTCCGGAATCACTGCCAACCAACACATTAATTCGGGTGCGTATCATCAAGGCCCACACCAGAAAGAGGCAGTTCACCAGAAAATAAATCAGGAAGGCCACCTGTGAAATTGTTTCGGTTTTTTCCAGTGACTCTGTATAAATCGCCAATGCTGTATTCACAAAAAAACCGCTACAGCACAAATAAATAAACGCTGACGGGATGGGGGCTTCAGGTAATAACTCATTCAATAATCTGGAGCGGGAAAAAAACCAGTAGAGCAGGTAGAAACCCAATGTCAGAAAGGATAGCGCCAACATCCACAAAATACCCACCTCCGGAAATCGACTGAACTTTCCCGGTAATGCCTCGCTATCCTGTTGTGTTGTTTCCACGGTTTCAAAACCCCTTGCTAGAGAACAAGAATACCATCCATTTCAACGGCTGCTCCTTTCGGCAGGGCGGCGACACCAATCGCGGCTCGGGCCGGATAGGGCTCGCAAAAATATTCGGCCATTACCTCGTTGACCGACGAGAAATTCTCAAGATCCGTTAAAAACACATTGAGCTTAACCATGTCCTTGAGTTCGCCACCCCCCGCCTCACAAACAGCGGACAAATTATCAAAGACGCGCCTGATCTGTTTTTTTATATCGCCTTCAACCATCGTCATTGTTTCCGGATCAAGCGGTATCTGACCGGAGAGATAAATTGTATTATTTACCTTCACGGCTTGTGAGTAGGTACCGATTGCCTGTGGTGCTTTTTCAGAATGAATGACGGCCTTGTTTGTCATAAAATTAAAACCCCTTTGCTAGTTTTTTACCCTGACTGTCTTGAGAACCGAGGTTATCGCTCTAACCCTGCGCATCACATTGGCAAGGTGAACCCTGTTTTTCACAGCAATGGTCAGATAGATGATGTTATAACCGGTATCCTTTTCCTCAATAACGATCTTGTCGATATTGGCTTCCTGCTCGGTAATTTTGGCCGCGAGTGTTGCGATAATGCCTCGATTATTTTCAACCTCCACGCGAAGGTCTACCAGAAACTCGCCGGCAAAATTCGGTGACCAGTTAACCGGCAGACATTTCTCGGGATTTGCCCGAATGTCCAGCACATTCTTGCAGCCCTCGGTATGCACAACCAGACCTTTACCCGGGCTCAGGTGGCCAACAATCGCGTCGCCGGGAATAGGGTGACAACATTTGGCAAAACTGATCATCAGGCCATCGACCGTATCAATCATCAGGGGTGTCTGGCTGTTTTCCGCCAGTGTATGTTCTCCACTGCCAACCCCGTTCAGCAGTCGCCTCGCAACCACATAGGCCAGTCTGTTACCCATACCGATATCTTCAAGTATGTCATCGAAATTCTTGTCATCGGAGTTTTGCACCAACTCTGTTATTTGTTGGCCGGTAATCGCTTCAAGACTGGAATTCATGCCTAACAAGGCCTTGTTCAACAGTTTTCGACCAAGCTCAATGGAGTCACTGTGACGCTGTGTTTTAAGGAAATGCCGAATGGCGCTGCGTGCCTTTCCGGTTTTTACAAAATTGAGCCAAGCCGGGTTAGGCTGCGCACCCGGTGCTGTTACGATCGCAATCGTTTGCCCGCTCTGTAACGGCTCACTGAGAGGTGCCAGACGCCGATTAATCCTGGCTGCCACGCAAGTGTTACCGACACCGGTATGAACGGCATAGGCAAAATCAACCGCCGTTGCGCCATTTGGCAGCTCGATAATTTCTCCCGTCGGTGTAAACACATAAACTTCATCAGGAAACAGATCAACTTTCACATGCTCGATAAATTCCATCGGGTTGCCTGCGCTTTGCTGTAACTCAAGCAAACCCTTGATCCACTCTCTCGCTCTGACCTGACTTCCCGTGGTATCACTCTTCTTGTCCGTTTTATAGAGCCAGTGGGCGGCAACTCCACTGTTTGCCATGGCATCCATTTCGCGCGTTCGAATCTGGACTTCAATGGGCAAGCCGTGCATTCCAACCAGTACCGTATGAAGTGACTGATACCCGTTGGCTTTGGGTATGGCAATATAGTCCCGAAATTCCCCGTGAACCGGTTTGTACAGATTGTGGATGGCGCCCAGAACCCTGTAGCAAGTATCGACAGAGTCAACAATAATCCGGAAAGCATAAACATCCATGATTTCATGAAAGGATTTTTTCTTCGCCTTCATTTTTGAATAAATGCTATAAAGGTGCTTTTCCCGACCTATCACCTCTGCATCATGCCCTTCCTGCTGCAAACAGCGCTCGATGTTATGCTGGATTTTTTCGACAACCTCCTTACGGTGACCCCTCGCACCAATCACCGCTGCGGAAATCAACTGCGCTCTCATCGGGTACATGGCATTAAAACCCAGGTCTTGCAGTTCCATGCGCAACGCATTCATACCCAGGCGGTTAGCGATCGGAGCATAAATATCGAGCGTTTCGTGTGCTATTCGTCGTCGTTTGGGCGGGGAGAGTACATCGAGTGTACGCATGTTATGCAGACGGTCTGCCAGTTTGACGAGTATCACGCGGATATCTCTGGCCATTGCCATCGCCATTTTCTGAAAGTTTTCGGCTTGCGCCTCGGCTTTGCTTGAACCTTCAATACGCGTCAGCTTGCTGACACCGTCAACCAGATCGGCGACAGTTTCACCGAACTGCTCACCCAAAGCTGTTTTGCTGATACCGGTATCTTCGATGACATCATGCAGCATGGCGGCCATCAGGCTCTGATGATCCATGCGCATATCGGCAAGAATGTGCGCTACGGCAAGAGGATGGGTTACATAGGGCTCACCGCTGCGGCGCTTTTGATCTGCGTGTGCCTGCTCGGCATAATAATAGGCGCGTCGCACCTGATTAATATGCGTCGGCTCGAGGTAAGTGGCAAGCCGAGTGCAAAGACCTGAAATCTCCTGCAAACCAGCCCTCCTTCTTTACCGGGTTGAAATCATTTGATGGGTGATGCACGCCCCGCTCCGGGAACGCACTGACAAGCACTGAACAGAAAAAACCCGCTACCCGGAATGATTGCCAACACTTGTTTTCCTAGAACAAATCTTCCTCACGCTCGTCCATCTTTGCCGAGTCGTCAATAAAGATACTGGGGTCAGTCATGGTAATGATTTCTTCGGGCTGCTCTTCAAGAATACTTGCATTGATAAAGCCTTCCTCAATCTCCCTTAAAGCCACTACCGTAGGCTTGTCGTTTTCCCAGGGCACCATAGGCTCTTTCCCGCCCGTAGCCAATTGGCGAGCGCGTTTGCTGCCCACCATCACCAGCTCAAACCGGTTCTCAACAAAATCAAGACAATCTTCGACAGTAATTCGAGCCATAGTTTCGTTCCCAAAGATACAAAATAACAGAAAGCCGGATAGTTTAACCAATTAAGCGATACTACGCCAGATATCTCTATTGTGCTGGCGCATTGACCGAACCAGACATCAGGGACATCAAAAGCGCTTGCTGGGAATCCTGTTGATGCGTAATCGCCAGACGAGTCGACCGGACAATGGCGAGCAAATCACCCAATGCCTGATCAAAATCATCGTTAACCACCAGATAATCACTTTCAGGGTAATGGCTGATCTCGTTGACGGCTTCGGCCAGGCGCCTTTCTATGATCAGCGGATTATCCTGACCACGGCTGTCAAGGCGATTTTTCAGGGCTTGCAGGGAAGGAGGCAAAATAAAAATATACACACAGTCAGGCATCAACCGTTTAACCTGTTGTGCTCCCTGCCAGTCAATCTCCAGAAGCACATCTTCACCTTTCTGGAGTTGGTCCTCGACCCAGGCCTGGGAAGTGCCGTAATAATTGCCAAAAACCTCTGCATACTCGAGGAAGATCCCCTGCTCCAGCATTTCCTCGAAGTGGGCAACATCAATGAAATGGTAGTTCACACCGTCTACCTCGGTGGCTCTCATCGGTCGAGTGGTATGTGACACAGACACCTTGAGGTGGTGTGAACGACCCGCCAACGCTTTGACCAGACTGGTTTTTCCTGCCCCAGAAGGCGCTGCAATGATGAAAAGAGTACCCCTGCTCATAGTAGGCTTCTTGTTTTAAAATGCGAATGGGCGTTATTGTCACAGATTCCGGGAAGATTTTCTGTTCTATTTGTCACTTTTGTCATTCTCTCACTCGATATTCTGTACTTGTTCCCGCATCTGCTCGATAAGCACCTTCATGTCCACTGCCGCCAGCGTGCTGTCACTCTGCACTGATTTTGACGAAAGCGTATTGACCTCTCTGTTCAGCTCCTGCATCAGAAAATCCAGTCGACGCCCTATCACGCCATGCTGGTTCAGGACGCGAAGCACCTCATGAATGTGCGTCTGTAAACGATCAAGCTCTTCATCAACATCCATTTTTTGCGCTTGTATAACCATTTCCTGTTCGAGACGGCTGCTATCAAGCTCGGCTATGACTTCCTGCAAACGGGCTGAGAGCTTCTCTCTTTGCGCTGCCAATATCCGGGGCATTGCCAAACGGAGTGTGTCAACATG
>JAGRJA010000410.1 GCA_020443005.1 Pseudomonadales bacterium | reverse complement strand
CCTCTGATCGGACGCGCCTACGCTATCAACTCTTTTAATCCACAAGATTTACAGTCAAACTGTGGATAACTTTGTGAATTAAATCTGTTAATAACTATTTACAGCCCCTATAAGCAAGCCTGGAAAAGAAAATCATGAAGTAGAAAAAAAAAAATAAAGCCTTTTAAATCAATCAATTAAACCTTGTGTATCCACAAATCAACAACATAGCCACCACAGTAGATAAAGCACTTTAGCTTGACGACCTAACTGTGGAAACAATTGACCAGACGCTACTTTTTTTAAGAAAGAAACCACACTTTCGAACAAGACAAGCCGCTTCCTGTACTGCTCACGCAATCACAAACACTCAAAAGACAACGCCAAGCCTCTTGCCAACTTCTTCATAAAACTCGATAACATTTCCAAGATCCTGCCGGAAACGATCCTTATCCATTTTTTCCCTGGTTTCAGCGTCCCACAAACGACAACCGTCCGGAGAAAATTCGTCACCCAATATCAATTGATCGTGAAAAAGACCAAATTCCAGCTTGAAATCAACCAATAACATACCACCTTGTTCAAAAAGTGGCTGCAAAACCTCATTGACCTTATAGGTGAGCTCACGCATTTGCTGTAACTGTGCTTTTGTCGCCCATCCAAAGGTTTCGGCATGGGAGTCGTTGATCATGGGATCTCCCAGGGAGTCGTCTTTAAGAAAAAGCTCGAAGGTGGGAGGAGATATATGCCGCCCCTCCTGAATACCCAAACGACGACAAAGACTACCGGCGGCATAGTTCCGGATCACACATTCGACGGGGATCATTTTCAGCTTTTTCACCAGACATTCCGTATCGGATAGCAATTTTTCAAAATGGGTAGGGACACCTGCCTCTTGCAATTTCGCCATAATAAAGGCGTTGAATTTGTTGTTCACCATACCTTTCCGGTCCAGCTGTGCCAGCTTTTTCCCGTCAAAGGCCGAGGTATCATTACGGAAATGCATGATAAAGTGATCGGCATCATCTGTGGCATAGACTGATTTTGCTTTGCCTTTATACAGCTCTTCAAGTTTTTGCATAAAATTTGTACTCCAAAAATAGCTAGCGGATATGCATCCAGCCAAAACCGTTTTGCTGGCAGGCATAGGTCAAACGACCATCCTGTTTGACGCTTTCAGGCATTAGCGTATGCACCCGATCAACACAGTTATTTTGCTCGCTCAAGTGCGCAATCACCAGATGCTGCAGAATATCCAGATCAACCTGTTTCAACAAATCGGCTGCCTGACGGTTGTTCAGGTGGCCCCAGTTTCCGGCCACCCTGTTTTTCAGGCTTGGTGGATAGGGGCCATTTTCAAGCATATCTTCACAATGGTTACTTTCAAGAATCAAGGCATCACAATCCCGATAATGCTCGACGATATGCTGGGTCAACGAGCCCAAATCAGTCAAGATACCCAGTTTCTTTCTCTGGTGCTGGATAATGTACTGAACCGGTTCGCGAGCATCATGAGGAACAGGCACCGGTTGCACGAACATATCCTCGACATAAAAACCACTATGGCTGCTGATCAACTCAAGATGAGGAAGAACACCGGAATTTCTGGCTTTATGGGTACCTGTGGTCATATAGACCGGCAACTTGTAACGCCGGGCCAGCGGCCCCACACCGTTAAAATGATCACCATGCTCATGGGTAACAACAATAGCAGACAGTTCCGAGGGATGAACTGAGAGTCGTTCCAACCGCGATTCCACTTCTTTCAGGGTAAACCCGCAATCAATCAGCAAACATCCCTGGTTTCCCTGAACCAGTGTGCCATTCCCCTTGCTTCCACTTCCAAGCGAGGCGAATCTCACTATCCAAGATTCCCCCTGATCAAACGCAGCAGTTTCTCTGCTTCGGCAAAAGGCAAATCTTCAGCCAGACCACTCTGCACGGTAACTTTAACATTGCCATCGGCAAGGCGGCTCAGTAATACAGTGTACTCCTTGTTCACAAAAACCGGCTCGGGATTTTTCTTTTTGAAAAAATTGAAACGATCATACCAGTGT
>JAGRJA010000409.1 GCA_020443005.1 Pseudomonadales bacterium | reverse complement strand
CACGACCTGCCGGGTTACACCGCCAATATTGATGTACTCCAGAATGCAGCCAAAGGCATCGGCTATGTCACGATTGTGCCGGATATCGATGGTGTTATCCGTCGCGCCCAACTTGTACTCAAGCATGAAGGCAAACTTTACCCCAGTCTTGCCCTGCAAACGGCCATGAACTACCAGCTTTTTGACGATGCTTCCCTCGCCACGATTCAGGAAGGCGAAAGCCTTGTGGTCACAGGCCTGAACCTCGAGAATATGTTTGGCGAGAAAAAGTTTGTAGCCACAGACCCCCAGGCTCAAATCCTGATTCCCTACCGCGGCAAGCGCGGCATGTTCCCCTATATCCCTGCCACCGATGTTATGCACGGCAATGTGGCACCGGAGTTGCTGGAAAACGCCATTGCTATTATCGGCACCTCTGCGGCCGGTCTGCTTGACCTGCGAACCACGCCGCTTGAAACCGGTTACCCCGGGGTAGAGGCGCAGGCAACCATTATCGATGCCCTGCTGATGGAAGACGCCCCGCAAACACCCGACTGGGCTATTGGGGCCAATGTCGCCGGCATTACCCTGCTGGGTTTATTGCTCAGCTTTATCATGCCCAACCTCGGGCCGCAAAAAATGATCCTGCTGGCCTTTGCAATGACTGTTTTTGTGGTCGCCAACAACTACTATTTCTGGTTTTATCAGAACCTGAATCTGGATCTCGCCATACCCTTGCTGCTGGTTTTTGTACTTTGCTCTGCCAACCTTTGTTTCGGCTTTTTCACAGAGGCTTCACAACGCAATGCCATCAAATCGGCTTTCGACCAATATGTTGCGCCGGCACATATCGACAAGCTGTTGAATCAGGGGGACGACCTTAGCTTCGAAGGCGAAACCAAGGAAATGACAGTGCTTTTTTGCGATATTCGCGGCTTTACCAGCATTTCCGAAAAACTCACGGCAAACGAGCTGAAGAACATGCTCAATGAGTTTTTTACGCCGATGACAGAAATCATCTTTGAACAGATGGGCACCATTGATAAATATGTCGGCGACATGATCATGGCGTTCTGGGGTGCACCCATCGACGACCCCGACCAGAAACATCACGCTGTCTCTGCCGCCATCATCATGCAGAAAAAGGTGGAAGCGCTTAAAAACGAATTCAAGGAAAAAGGCTACCCTGAAGTGAATATCGGCATTGGCCTCAATACCGGCATTATGAATGTCGGCGATATGGGCTCGGTTTACCGTCGGGCCTACACCGTTCTGGGTGATGCCGTGAATCTGGGCTCACGACTGGAAAGCATCACCAAATTCTATGGCGCCAAAATTCTGGTCAGTGAAGCTACCATGACCGATGTCGATGAAGTTGTGTTTCGGGAAGTCGATTACATTCAGGTAAAAGGCAAGGATGAACCGATTCGTGTATTCGAACCGGTTTGTTTCAAAAAAGAAGCTGACAAAATATTGCTGGACAATATTGCCCGTTACAATCAGGCCCGAAAACATTTTCTCGATCGTCACTGGCAGCTCGCGCGCTCCATTTTTGTAAAACTGGCCACAGATGACCCCGGCATTGAAAAACTGTGCTCCGTGTACCTTGAGCGTATCCGGATTTTTGAAAAAGAACCCCCTGCAGAAGACTGGACAGGTGTGTGGCGACATGACAGCAAATAAGCCCCGCTTGCCACCTGTCAACCCGCTGTGATGGAAAGCAATGAACCTGATTTTGCGCTTCTTGGCCCCGACTGCGTACTCGATGCCATCGAATCACTCGGCTTTGTGATTGATGCGCGTATTTTCGCCCTGAACAGCTATGAAAACCGCGTTTACCAGATAGGCCTGGAAGACGCCCCTCCCCTGATTGCCAAATTTTATCGCCCGAAACGCTGGACCCAGCAGCAAATACTGGAAGAGCATGATTTTTGTCTGGCGCTGGCAGAGCATGAATTGCCCGTCGTTGCGCCAATGCGCCTGAATCAAACCGGCGAAGACAAACCCCTTCATGGCGTCGGCAGCCTTTTTGAACACCGACACTTCCGGTTTGCACTCTTCCCACAACGGGGCGGGCATCCCCCTGAACTCGACAACCTCGACCACCTCTTCCAGATTGGTTTGCAGCTGGGCAGAATTCACAGCCTTGGTCGACATCATCAATTCACGCACAGGCTTAGACTGTCAATCAACGGATGGGGAAGACAAAGCCAGCAATTTTTGCTTGAAAATAATTTTATACCCGCTTCGTTAACCAGGGCCTACGAAAGCCTGAGCAACGACTTGCTTCAATTGTGCGAACAGTTCTCTGACACCCTTCAAGCCACACGGTTTTTTCGTATTCACGGAGACTGCCACCCCGGCAATATTTTATTTCGGGATGGCAAGGCTACCTTTGTCGACTTTGATGATGCTGTCAATGGCCCTGCAATACAGGATATATGGATGCTGCTTTCAGGCCCGCGTGAAAACCGCATCATTCAGCTTTGTGAAATTCTTGAGGCCTATAACGAATTCTGCGACTTCGACCACAAGGAACTGGTATTGATTGAGCTGCTAAGAACATTGCGCATCATGCATTACGCGGCGTGGCTTGCCAAACGCTGGAGCGACCCGAGTTTTCCGGTAAATTTTCCCTGGTTCAATACAGAGCGATACTGGTCTGAACATATTCTTGAATTACGCGAGCAGTACGCGATGCTCCAGGAAGAACCGCTTTCCCTACCCGCTCGTTGATTTCCTTCAATGCACCCTCAGACAACGCTTTGCGCCATCGAAAAATAAAGCATTGCAAACAAGCCCCACCCTGTTTCTGACAATCAGCAATCAACGGCAAAACACTGGCAACACCTTTATGACAGAAACTATTATGGGACGATGTGCTATATTCCGGTTTGGCAAATGGCT
>JAGRJA010000408.1 GCA_020443005.1 Pseudomonadales bacterium | reverse complement strand
TAACATCTATTCCCAGTTCCTCAATGGAATGTATACATTCTGACGGTTCAGAGGTGCCCGCAACGAGATTTGACAACCCAGGGGCAGAAAATGCAATACCGAAATTACTGGCAACCGAGGGGCGTCTCATGTCCGCATCTATCAGCAAGGCGCGTCCCATCTGGCCGAAAGCCTCAGACAGGTTTGAAGAAACAGTCGTTTTCCCCTCGCCCGGTACTGATGATGTTACTACAAGGATCTTATGTGGATTATCAAGACCCGAAAGAACCACACCTGTTCTGATAGTTCTAATAGATTCAGAAAAAGTGCTTTTCGTATCTTTGGAAAAGGTGGTCGATATAGCCCTGCGATCGTCTTTGGTCTTCTTCTGCGATTGTTTGAGCAATGGCAAAACACCCAGAAGCTGTTCACCAATTTTCTCGGTAACATCTTCTTTCGATTTAACGGTTCTGTCCAAAGCATCCCGAATGAATACAAGAAATGTACCAATGAAAAGAGTAGCCACAAAAACAAAAGCAATCAAAAGCACCTTCTTGGGCTTGATCGGTTGAACAGGGACTATGGCCTTATCGACAATACGGGCATGCGCTGTTTGTAATTCACCTGCTTCAGAGGTTTCTTTGATACGACTAAAAAAGCTTTCATAGAGTTGCCTGTTTACCATCGCCTCTCGAGACAGTTCATTCAATCGGTATTCTTTTCTGTTGATGTCCTGGAGCTTTTCCTTGACATTTTCCAACTCTCTCGTCAAAGATCTTTCAGTTGCCTTTGCGACCTCATACTCTTTCCTGATACCTTCGACAACTTTTTTAATTTGCTTTTCAACATTTTTGGTCGTTGCAGCCAGATCCGATTTTGCGGCAATAATTTTGGGATGTTTGTAGCCATAACGCTTGGAAAGTTCAGATAATTTCTGTTCCGCCAACGCTTCCTGCTCCTTGAATCGCTGAACCAGACTATGTTCAAGTACAGCGGGTATACCTGACAAAGTTTCAATACTTTGGTCTTTGAGTGTATCAATTTGAGCTACGATATTTTCAGCCTGGGTCCGCTGGTTTCTGGCTTCTACCAACTTGGCAGTAATTTCACTGAGCTCCTTTGCAACCAGTGTTCTTACACCTTCAACTTCAACCAGCCCCTCTTTTTCCTTATAGTCTTGCAAGGCCCTCTCGGACTCATCCAGCTTAGTTTTCAAACCGGATATACGCTCAGACAACCAACTTGCAGCCTGCTGAGTCATTTGCAAGCGTGCCTCAAGGTTATTCTCAATGTAGATGCGCGCCAAACTATTGGCGACTTCAGCAGCGAGTTTGGGGTCCTCAGACTCAAAAATAACCTTAACAAGCTGAGTATTTCTCACAGGTTGAATAAATAAATTGTCTCTAAATTCATCAACAACATTTTTCAGCTTTTCTTCTTCTGTAACCTGTTTGGGGCTTATAAAAAAGCTGAGGAAAGGCACTCGATTAGCTGCCGGTTTTTTCTGGAAGGCAGGGTGGTTTTCCAGATCGAGAGCCAAAACGACCGTTTCGGCCAATTCCCTTGACTTCAATATCTCGAATTGAGTCAGATAATACTCATTCCTGCCGGTTCCCAGATCATATACCTCATCAATAGAAATGACCTTGGCTTCATCAGATTCGATCAGAACAACCGCTTCACCCTGATAAATTGGCGGGAGTGAAAAAATAAAAATGGCGGCTAGTATGGTAAGAGAAACAGTAAAACCGATAATTTGCCAACGGTTTCGAATTATCGTATTCCAATAATCCCTTAAATCAATACTTCCTTCAATATCTCTTACAGTTTCAAGCGCCTGCTTATTATTCATATCCATCTTAGAAAAAACTTTGCTCTACAGTTACAGTGTCACCAGGGAAAATATAATCGTCCATCGTTATCAACTCTGGTTGACCGGACGAAACACCATCCCTGCGAACATATATTTTGGTTTTTGAAGCTCTTTCGGTAAAACCACCAGCAAGTGTAATGGCTTTGCGCAATGTCAAGCCCGGCTGATAGGGGTATCCACCACTTTTAACCACTTCTCCGTGAATATAAAATGGCCTGTATTCGATAACCTTAACATTCACTTTGGGATCAATAAGGTAAGGCCCCTTAAGACCACCGATAACCAGATTCTCGAGTTCACTCAGGGTCTTTCCTTTGACTTCCAGTTCTCCCAAAAAGGGATATGAAATGGTACCCGCATCTGAGAGGACTGCTTCGATACTCAGGTCATCTTCATCAAAAACAACAATCGACAATTTATCGCCCGACCCCAGCTTGTATTCAGACACGCTGTTCTGACCTTCAGCAAATAATGTTTCACAAAAAAGCATCATTGCCAGACTCAATAAAGCATACAAATATATTCTCGGCTTTATTTCCAACATTTTAGTGACCTGAGATCGACTACCTGTTACACAAACCATCATAAAAATCACCCTATGAAAAAAAACACCAGCCTATTTTAGAGGCTGGTGTTTCTCATAAGTTCTCTGCTATTTTCAAAGAATATCGCAAAGATATCGATTATTTAAACGCGTAACTTAACCCGAAAGTCAAAACATTACGATCGTAATCAAGCGGTTTTGCACCAACAGCTGTCTTTCTTGATGAGTCTTTATCTTCGTAACGATAGCTGGTGTAAAGCTTCAAATCTTCACTCATTTGATAATTCACACTACCGCCAAACATATCCGTTTTATCATCACGCTTGACAAGTGGAATCAAAGGCTGAGCACCATACTCTTCATCTGTATACACATAGAACATTGATGAAGAAACACGCTCACTCCAATCATGATCCCAGTTAAAAGTGTAAGTTTTCGCATCAATGAAAGTGGCGCTAGAGCTAGATTCATCTGTACCACGCTGAGCGGCCAGATAAAAGGTTGAATATGAACGAGGCTGCCATACCAACTCAACTTCCCAAGCGGCAGAATCATAATCCTTGAGCGATGAACCATCAAAGTCTTTATCCTGACGACCTAAACGAACTGTACCCGTTGTCTTTGCAGTTGCTTCCCATTCGACACCAACAAAGTAACGATCTTCATCACTATCCTTGCTGAAAGCCTTACCTGCAGCAGGCAGATTGTCGTATTCAATCTCTTTATGACGACCTTCAACAAACACAGAAGTCTTTGGCATCACCTGAAAGTAACCGGCGAGCCTGATTTCATTATGATCGCGATCCAGAAAACGGGTAATTGCAGTATTATTTTTGTAGTCCTTGTCCATATGATCCAGACTTACTTCCATACGACCCATTGCATCTTTTGATCCGAGGGTATATTTCACACCAGCATTGAGTTCGTCATATTTATCCGGATGGCGATTGGTCAGACCTGCACCGACTGTAGAGCCACTTCCTCGCTCATCATGGGCACTATTGAATTCAACGCCTGCTTCAAGATGATTACTGGCATCAAATTCAAACATGGCAGAACCATACAAAGAGGAATCAAGGTAGTCATCACTACCATTCTTGGAAGTTTCGTACAAACCCTGCTCAAGGCTTGCGCCAACATTATAGGTATTTGCACCGCTTTCAAAAACAGCATCAACGCCTGGGCGAACAACATAAACCCAAGATTCAACCTGTTTTGTTCCCAAGGCAACACTATCTTCACTAGCATAAATGTTGTCGTTATATTGAGCTTCCACTTCTACAGATGGAACAATGTCAGCCCAAACCACGCTAGCTCCGGAGAGCGACGCCGCCAATACGGCTGCTGATAACTTGATGTTCACTTGCTTCCCCTTCTTAAAATCACAATTAAAACAGATGTCTTGTGCG
>JAGRJA010000407.1 GCA_020443005.1 Pseudomonadales bacterium | reverse complement strand
TTTTCACCGGCCTATACTCTGTCAAACACTCGGTTTTATTACCGTTATGGCAACGGTATGCCGCGATCATGGGAGGATGTAAAAGGGCGTGACATACTGATTTCCTCTCATTCCCATCATGAAGAACTGCTGTTATCCATGAAGCAACAATACCCCTGGCTCAAGTGGAGGGTCGACAGGGAGCACAAACCCTACCAACTGATGCAACTCGTCCAGAACGAACAAGCCGATCTTATTGTGCTCGATTCAAACACCTTTCTGCTGAATCAGGGGCTCTTCCCGAAAGTGCGCCCTGCACTACAGATTGGCAAGGAAAAGCCCATGGCATGGGCAGTCACAAAAAATCATGATCTGAGCTTCTATCACGCCATCGCCCATTACTTCTCACTCATTGAAGAAGACGGCACACTCGATAATTTGAAAGATATTTATTTTGAACATATGAGTGCGATGAACAGCGGTGGCTCCAATATGTTTTACCAGCGCATAAAAACCCGCTTGCCTCGCTACGAGGCCCTGTTCAAAAAAGCGGCTGATGATTTTCAACTCGACTGGCACCTGCTGGCTGCGATGAGTTATCAGGAATCTTTCTGGAACCCTAAAGCCGTTTCCCCCACAGGCGTCAGGGGGTTGATGATGCTTACCCGTTCAACCGCCGGTTCATTGGGTATCAGTGATAGAAGTGATCCCGAACAAAGCGTGATGGGTGGTGCGGCCTATTTTTCATCCATTCGGGAACAACTGGACAGCAATATTGCCGAACCGGACAGAACCTGGCTGGCCTTAGCTGCCTACAATGCCGGCCTGGGCCATCTCGAAGATGCAAGGACACTGACACAACGGTATGGCGGTGATCCCAAAAAATGGGCTGATGTAAAAAAACACTTTCCCTTTCTGATGCAGAAAACCCACTATTCAACCGTCAAATACGGTTATGCACGCGGCGAAGAAACCGTGAACTATGTTCAACGGATTCGACAATACTATTCCATACTTACCTGGCGAAGCCGAATGCAAGTATTCACCGGCCGATGAAAAAAAAACTTGCTGACTATCACCCCCCTAAAGGACTGGCAAACAGACACCTGCAAACCATTTTGTCTACCACGGGTCCGCGCC
The DNA here is from genome assembly GCA_020443005.1 of Pseudomonadales bacterium. Taxonomy (GTDB): domain Bacteria; phylum Pseudomonadota; class Gammaproteobacteria; order Pseudomonadales; family UBA7239; genus JAGRJA01. The sequence continues at coordinate 1,757 of JAGRJA010000407.1, read as the reverse complement.
GGTTCTGGGTGGAAAAACGCGCCCGTCGCCTTCTGGAGAAAAGCAACCCAAAAATCGTAACCACGAAAGACAATGTTCGCTTGCAAGTCTGGCAAACGCCATCTACAGAGAAAGGCCATGTCATTTTATTGCACGGTTGGGAGGGCAGCGCCCGGTCGTTATACATGCTTTCTCTTGGCAACCGGCTTCACGAGTTGGGCTATCAGGTGAGCCGTCTGAATTTTCGTGACCATGGTAATACCCGCCACCTGAACAGGGAGCCTTTTACCTCGACCCGACATCAAGAAGTTGGCGACGCCATCAGGCTGATTCTGGAGGAATCCACACCACCCGGCAAAAGGCAAAACAACTACCTCGTCGGGTTTTCTCTCGGAGGAAACTTTGCCCTGCGCATTGCCATCGACGCAAGTGAACTCACCAACAGCCTTGATAAAGTAATTGCCGTTTGCCCTTTGATCAACCCTGCTGCAACTGTTGAAAGTCTTTCCAATTCAATTATTTACGGAAGATACTTCACAAGAAGATGGAAGTCCGGGCTTGAAGCCAAACTCATGCTGTATCCTGAACTCAAGGCGCTCGAAAAAGTCATCAGCGGCAAAAATCTCACCGAAATGCACTATCATTTTGCACCCCACTTCAGTGAATACCCTGACTGTAATCGCTATCTGTCTGCTTACTCATTGACTGGCAACAGGCTGCAGGCCTTACAGGTTAACAGCCATATCATTGCCAGCCAGGATGACCCCATTATCAACATCGAGGATATCAGGCAAATACATACCCCGCCCTGTCTGCAGATCGAAATTACCGATAAGGGTGGCCACTGTGGCTATCTGCAAAACTACAAACTGGAGAGCTGGCTCGATGACAGGCTGGTTGAATTGATTGATGGCTGAATAAAGCGCTCTAGGCGTGAATCAGTAACAAGGTTCCCGTACCCAGAAAAGCAACAAAACCAACCACATCGGTCACCGTCGTCAGAATCACGGACCCCGAAAGAGCGGGATCAATTTTCAATCGATCCAGAACCACAGGAATAACAACGCCGGACAGGGCAGCCGCCGCAATATTGATAATGATGGCAATGGCAATAACAAGGGCGATGATTATATTCTGGAACCAAAGCCCTGCCACGATGGCAACAACCACCGACCAGATAACGCCATTCAGAATACCGACCCTTAATTCTTTTTTCAGCAGGGCTTTGAAGTTGGCATCTGAAATCTGGCCAAGGGCAATGCCCCGGATGACCAGTGTCAAGGTCTGGCTGCCAGCAATCCCTCCCATACTGGCTACAATCGGCATCAGCACAGCAAGTGCTACAACCTGCTGCAAGGTTTCGCCAAAAAGACCGATGGTCCAGGAAGCCAAAAATGCTGTCAGTAAGTTGATGCCCAACCACACGGCACGGCGTTTGGCCGACCGCTTCACAGGTGCAAAAAGGTCTTCATCCTCATTCATACCAACGGTTTTCATGAGAACACTTTCAGACTCTTCACGCACAATCCAGACGGCATCCGCCAGCGTTATACAGCCCAGAAAAATATTGTTATCGTTAACAACCGGCAAGGCGGATGTCTCTGCATTCTCCACCTCCATCGCTGCTGTCATCAAATCCGACTCGGCACGAATGGACGGCAAACTGACCAGCAACTCTGAAATCGGTGAGTGAGGCAAGGCCTTGATGATATCGTGAAGATAGACCACCCCGGTGTAGTGGCCGAAACGGTCAGTCACATACACCATTGGCGAATGGG
>JAGRJA010000406.1 GCA_020443005.1 Pseudomonadales bacterium | reverse complement strand
TTACAAGGTTCAACGCAGCATCGGCAGATTCGAAATCGAGAGCCAGCAAAACCCTGGGTTGCATTTCTGTTGGCACTTTACCTCCTCTATCTTCAGTCACCTTCCACACCCTGAATCAGACCAATACTTTCCCATTGTTTACACTGGGGGCACATCCAATGCATTTTCTTGCCTGAAAAACCGCATTTCTCACATCGATAAAGTGGTTTTTTTGCAACAAGCTCCTGCATAAGATTTTTCAACAGGCCAAGATTATTTTGAGCTTTGCCTGAGGTATGTGGCAAATGAATATCAATGAGCTGTAAAAGTCCTCTTAACGAAGGACGCTCTTTCAATTGCCTGCCCACGAAATCTGCGGCTGGTTGCTCGCCTTCAAGTTTGCGTATCACCGAAGCCAACTCCAGCATAACGGAAACACTTTGATGCTGTTTCATATAACCCAGCAACAAATCCCGATAGCCGGAAAGATCATTTAATGCTGCATAACTCTCAGCGAGCAATGGCAATGCTTCTGATAGGTATCTGGCGTTTTGCTCAGGAATTTTTTTCAATACTCTTATTGCTTCCCTGTAATCACCGGCATTTTGCTCCATTGCTGCCTGAATCAGACTGGCCCGAACACAATTCTTGTTATAGCCTGAAGCTTCTTTAAGCCATTTCCTCGCCTCGGCAAGCCTGGAAGACCTTAAAGACAGATTAGCCAGCTCACAACAAAAATGTGATTGTGCCAAAGCCAGCTTCCTGTCCTGTGATGAGGGGGAAGTGAACAGTTTTCTTTTCAAATGGGTCGCAGTTTCTATGGCTTTTGCCCATTCTTTTTCATCGCGATAAATATCAACCAGTAGCCGTAAACATTCATGACGATAACTTGTTTTATCTTCAACCATGTCCTGAAGCAGGTTTTCTGCCCGACACAAAAGACCTGACTTGTAAAAATCCTTAGCCAGTTCATACCTGGCCTGATCAAGCATAAGGGGACTTATTTCGGTGTGTGACAAAAGGTTCTGGTGTATTCGGATGGCGCGATCAACTTCTCCCTGCCTGCGCAACATTTTCCCCAGGTTGATATGGGTTTCGAAAGTTTCAGGGTTAACTTTCAGTATTTCCACGAACAGTTCCGCCGCACGATCGTGCTCGGCATTCATAAGGTAATTAATCGCCTGTAAATAAGTGCTGTTAAGCTTCTCTTTTCTGGAAAAAAACTGCTCGGCAATCTGCAAGGGGTTAAAACGCCCTATAAACCAGCCGATTGCAATGGCCCCAAACAGGGCAGGCAATAGAAACCACGAATCCATTTATTCGGCTTTCAGGATGATTGACTTTTTAACAAGTCTAGTTCAGCTTGTTTGTGCTTCAATTTTTTTTCAAGATCACGAATTTTAAAAAAACTTTTTACACTCACGAAGAAATTTCCGATTACACCAATCAGAAGCCCCCCTGCAAAGAAAATAATCACCCAATAGCCAATTGAAAGTACGGGGGTATTGTAGGAAAACAACCTGATCGAAACCTCGGGATCACTGTTATCAAGATATAATGTCGCCGCCAGAAGACAGGAAACCACGACAAAAACAAACACGACTACCTTTTTTAGGAAATTCACAAAACACCTCCGTTAAAACAAAAAAACGGCGTAGCCACAAAACCACGCCGTTCCTGATTTTCCAAAACAAGCAGACACAGAATCTAGACTTTCATGCTCTCATTAACACGATCCCGCAAATCCTTGCCAGGCTTGAAGTGAGGAACATACTTCCCTGTCAGTTCTACGGTATCACCTGTTTTAGGGTTTCTACCCACTCTGGGCGCACGATAATGTAGTGAAAAACTGCCAAAACCGCGTATCTCTATTCGCTCCCCCTGAGAAAGGGTTTCTGACATATAATCAAGAATCGTTTTGACAGCAAGCTCAACATCTCGCGCCGGCAGCTGCTCCTGTTTCGCTGTAATCCGTTCTATCAATTCCGATTTAGTCATGGTTCCCCCTTCAATCTTAGGCATAAAAAGCTGACCCCATACTGTTCAGAAAAAAGACGCAGGCACTTTATTAATGATGCATAAAATAAAGTGCCTGCTCACTACCTATCAGGACTTTTCCATTTGCGCCTTGATAAGGTCACCGATTGTGGCCGGAGCAGCTTGCTCAGCTTCCTTGTTTCGGTGATCCTTGATGGCTTCTTTCTCGTCATCCATATCCTTGGCTTTAATGGAAAGACCCAGTGTTCGGTTTTTGCGGTCAACACTGACTATCTTGACCTCAACCTCTTCACCTTCTTTAAGTACATTCCGGATGTCTTCCACTTTCTCCCGGCTGACATCCGATGCCTTGAGTATACCCTCAACATCGTCATTAAGTGAAATCACTGCCGCCTTGGCTTCAAGACTTTTCACAGTACCTTTCACGATAGCGCCTTTATCATTAACCGCCACATAATCCGAGAACGGATCTTCCTGAAGCTGTTTGATGCCCAGAGAAATACGCTCTCTTTCAGGGTCAACAGCAAGGATAACGGTTTCAACATCATCACCTTTTTTGTAATGACGAACTGCTTCTTCACCAGGCTCATGCCAGGAAAGGTCTGACAGGTGAATAAGTCCGTCAATATTGCCATCCAGACCGATAAAGATACCGAAATCAGTGATTGATTTAATTTTGCCGCTGACCTTTTCACCTTTGGCATGTTGCTTGCCGAAAGTATCCCAGGGATTTTCAAAACACTGTTTAAGACCAAGAGAAATACGACGACGCTCTTCATCGACATCCAGAATCATGACCTCAACTTCATCACCGACCTGAACGACTTTTGAGGGATGGATATTTTTATTGGTCCAATCCATTTCGGAAACATGCACCAGACCTTCAATGCCTTCTTCAAGTTCAGCAAAACAGCCATAATCTGTCAGATTGGTAACCACTGCTTTCACGCGGGAATGCTCAGGATATCTTGTCTTGATCTCGTGCCACGGGTCAGAACCAAGCTGTTTCATACCGAGGGATACCCGGCTCTTCTCGCGGTCAAACTTCAACACCTTGACCTTGATTTCATCACCAACAGCAACAATTTCACTGGGGTGTTTAATTCGACGCCACACCATATCTGTTATGTGAAGCAGTCCATCAACACCACCCAAATCAACAAAGGCGCCGTAGTCGGTAAGGTTCTTGACGATACCCATCACTTCTGCGCCTTCTTCCAGATTGGCCAGCAATTCGTCGCGCTCTTCACTATTGCTCTGTTCGAGTACGGCACGACGGGAAACAACAATATTG
>JAGRJA010000405.1 GCA_020443005.1 Pseudomonadales bacterium | reverse complement strand
GTGAACGGTGCATTGCAGCCAGATAGTTCTGATCCACAGCAAACTCGCGTTTGAAGCGGTGAATATAGTGAATCGAGTGGTCAACACCAATGCCAATAACAATAGCCGCAATTGTAATGGTCATCATATCCAGCGCAATATTGAAGATCCCCATCAACCCCATCACCAGAGCAGCAGCCAGAATATTGGGGATAATGGCTATTACCGATAGATAAAACGATCGGAAAAGCACAAAAAACATCAGCATAATACCGACAAATACCGCGCCAAGGGTTAATATCTGTGAGCGAAACAGGCTGTTGAGCATATTGTTGTACAAAACGATCATATTGGTGAAATGTATCTGCCCGGGCGCATAGCCCATCTCGTTTTCAGCAAAATGGCGTATGCTTTCTATCAACTCCCCTCTTCGCAAGCTTGGGTCACTTTCTCTTACCCTGACACTGATCCGGGTCTGGTTATCTTCAACAGACAGGTAAGGATAGATAAGCACCTTGCGGATATCTTCAGGCAGCATCTTGTAAAGAAACTTGAGTTCAAAGTCATTCAGCCTTCCATTGCTCATCTCCTTGGCGACATCGTAGGTCATTGCCAGTGAACTGACCTTCCCGGTAACACTGAGGGAATCAATATACTGATGCAAGGCCGAAATATCATCCAAACCGGCCTGGGTAAACCAGTAGGTGTCAAGCTGGCTGTTACTTTCTGCCGCTGCAAAAGGCGCATCGTCAAAACCGTTATCCGTGAAACCATCAGCAAATTCATCGTCCGCAAATTCCTGATCATCAAAACTGTCGTTACTGAAAGCGGTATCGCGATTGGCGGGCTCAATCGAAAAAGGATCTGACCCGTTAACGCTTGTCGCTCTCGTCGCATCCCCTCCTCCCTTGACATCAAGAATGATATCGAGAGGTGTTGTTCCACCCAGCTTCTGGTCAATCAACTGCATGCCCTGATAAATTTCAGTAGACTCGTCAAAATAGTCAATAAAGCGGTTTTCAACTTTCAAGCGCGATATACCCCAGACAGACAGCAGTGCAAGCATCACGGAAACCAGCAAGACAGTGTTACCGCGTTTTTCAGCAAACACGGCAAGAGAAAGCGTCAGCCTTCGGGTTACATCCACACTGTTATCGGCTCGCGAAGGGGACATCAGCAACAACGCACAGGGTATCACCAGAAACACGGTAATAAATGCAACAGTCAGACCCATTGTCATCATCCAGCCAAAATCGATGACAGGGCGAATATCACTGACAACGAGAGAAACAAAAGCCACCATGGTGGTCAGAATGGTGTAGAGGCAAGGCAACACCATGAAAGACACCATTTGCCAAACCAGTTCCTGTTGGCTCGCACCCGGCATCTCTGCGACGAGCTCCCGGTATCTCACCACAAGATGTATCGTCATCGACAGCGTAATAATCAGCAGCAAGGCAACAAAATTGGAAGAAATCACTGTCAATCGCCAGTCAATCCAGGCCAGATACCCCAACATTAATACGGCGCTGAGACAACAACTGAGCAAGGGCAAAACGATCCATCTGAGCTGCCTGAAAATGATAGCCAGCATCAGGACAATGAAAAGCAGCACACCGGAACCGAACACAAGCAAATCACTGCGAATAAACTCAATCATATCGGCCGTGATCATCGAAACACCTCCCAAAAACATCGAGGCGTGATTCTTGTACTTCGCCATGATGTTGCGGATGTTTTTTATTTCCTGCGCTGACCTCTCCTGCATCGCGGTTCGATAGTCCAGGAATTCCTGACTAACACTTTGCAATAACTGCTCCTCGTCTTCGGTCAGGCCCTGCTGCTGTTTTTTCAGACGAAGGGCATCACGCTCGCCGACCAGCTCGTAGTATTTTTTATCCAGCTTCAGATTGACCAGCAAGGCTGTTGTCAGACCGTCGTCACTTAAAACCATGTTGCGATAAATAGGGCTATTGACAAACTCCTTCCTGGCCAGGGCTCGGTCTGTCGAAGGGCTGAGAAGGGTTCTGGGCGCTTTTGAAAGTTCTGACAACGAAATTCTGGGGCTATCCAGCAAAGGCAAATCCAGAATCGAATTAACACTGGCCACTGTTTCCAGTTGCAGAAGTTCATTTTTCAATTGGCCAAGGATGGCTAGCGATTCATCACTAAAAATGTCTTTTTCAGGTGTAAAGGTGATTACCAGAAAATCGCCGGTACCATAACGCGTAATATTTTCCCGAAAATAATCAATAGACTCGTCATGTTCGAGTGTCAATGAATCTGCAGAGGCATCCAGTTTTGTTGAAGGAACTGCAAAGCCCATAAAACCACCCAGAATTGCCAGTATGATTAACACAGACAGTGGGTGTGCCAAAATAACCTTTTGGTAAAATGCCGTGATATGATTCACACAGTCTCCGGGAAAATTAAGCGCTTTATCAATTTGAGGCTATTATGCGTGACTTGCCTCTTTGAATAAACAACCTGTAAAGATAATTCATGAAAGGCAAAACGGGAGCCGGATGATTTCCTGCTGGCGATAGCCTTTCAGGGTCTGATAGGTAT
>JAGRJA010000404.1 GCA_020443005.1 Pseudomonadales bacterium | reverse complement strand
GATAGAGCTTGTTCATCCTCTCAATGGCGAAGGCCCTATCGCCAAATACCTGGAAAAAAAACCCGGTGGCATTCATCATATCTGTTTTCGAAGTGATGACATTGAGGCCGATGTCGCACGCTTGAAAGAAAAGGGTTATCAGTTCCTGAGCGATGCCCCTACGCCGGGTGCGCATGGCTGTCAGGTGATTTTTATTCATCCCAAATCCTGTGACGGTGTTTTGATTGAACTGAATCAGCCAGCCGCTGAACACTAGACAGAAACAGCCGGCAGCCTTTGCCGGTTGTTTTTTATTATTTCCCCCGATTTTTAACGCGCTATCTTCCGGAGCTCTTCATGACCGACAATAAATACCAGCCTCAAACTGCAACTGTTAATGACTGGAATGAACTTGCATCCAAACAACTCAAAGGCAAAGACCCCTCATCACTGACATGGCATACCCCTGAAGGCATAGACATCAAGGCCTTGTATACAGCAGAAGATAATGCAAGCCTGCCCTACACCAACACCATGCCGGGTATAGCACCTTTTATTCGTGGACCGCAGGCCACCATGTACGCCGGTCGTCCCTGGACCATTCGCCAATATGCCGGTTTTTCAACGGCAGAAGAATCCAACGCTTTTTATCGAAAAGCCCTGGCTGCTGGTGGCCAGGGTGTTTCTGTTGCCTTCGACCTGGCAACCCACAGGGGCTACGATTCAGATCACCCGCGTGTTACCGGGGATGTCGGCAAGGCAGGTGTCGCAGTCGACAGTGTCGAAGACATGAAAATTCTCTTTGACGATATTCCTCTCGACAAGGTTTCGGTTTCAATGACCATGAACGGTGCTGTGCTCCCTGTACTCGCAGGCTATATTGTTGCCGCCGAAGAACAGGGCGTCAGTCAGGAACAACTTTCCGGCACTATTCAGAATGACATTCTCAAAGAATTCATGGTGCGCAATACCTACATTTACCCTCCCCAGCCTTCCATGAAAATCATCGGCGATATCATTGCCTATGCCTCCGGCAACATGCCCAAATTCAACACGATTTCCATCTCCGGCTATCATATTCAGGAAGCTGGCGCAGATGCGGCGCTGGAGCTTGCCTATACGCTGGCTGATGGCAAGGAGTACATTCGTACTGCCTTGGCTGCCGGACTTGATATTGACCAGTTTGCACCCCGGCTCTCTTTCTTCTGGGGCATCGGCATGAACTTCTACATGGAAATTGCCAAGCTTCGTGCTGCACGACTTTTATGGGCCAAAATTGTCAGCGAGTTCAAGCCTGCCAATCCGAAGTCACTGATGCTGCGAACCCACAGCCAGACTTCAGGCTGGTCTCTGACAGAGCAAGACCCCTACAACAACATCGTGCGTACAACCATTGAAGCGATGGCAGCGGTTTTTGGCGGCACCCAGTCCCTTCACACCAATGCCTTTGATGAGGCAATTGCCCTTCCCACCGAATTCAGTGCCCGTATCGCACGAAACACTCAATTGGTGATTCAGGAAGAAACCGGCATAACCAATGTTGTCGACCCCTGGGGCGGCTCCTACATGATGGAAAACCTCACCCAGAAAATTGCCGACAAGGCATGGGAATTGATTGAAGAGGTCGAAGCCAAAGGCGGCATGGCCAAAGCGATTGATACCGGCCTGCCCAAATTGCGAATT
>JAGRJA010000403.1 GCA_020443005.1 Pseudomonadales bacterium | reverse complement strand
CTGGCAAATTGCCGAAACAATGATTGTGCATCAAGGCATCGATAAACCAAGTGCGTGGAAAAATGCCATTGCGCTGATGACTGAAACCGGTATCCAGGATGCTGCCATAAAAGCCCGACAGTACCCTTTTGAGTTTTCGGGTGGTATGTTACAGCGGGTCGCCATTGCGATGGCAATCGCCAGCAAGCCGAAACTGCTGATCGCCGATGAGCCGACAACGGCACTAGATGTTACGCTGCAACAACAGATGCTTGATATTCTCCAGAACCTGCAACGCCATCACAATCTATCCATCATTCTGATCACCCACGATCTTGGTGTGGTTGCCCGGATTGCTGACAGCGTTGGCGTTATGTATGCAGGGCAAATCATTGAATATGGCAGCCGCGAACAGATTCTCAAAGAAGCCGCCCACCCTTATACAATCAGTCTCAAACAGGCTCTGCCTTCGCGTGACAAGAAACATCGGCTGAAAAATATTCCCGGCACCCCCCCCGAACTCATCAATCCCCCACAGGCCTGCGGTTTTGCCTCACGCTGTGAACAGTGTATGAACATCTGTCACCAATGTATGCCGCCACTCCATGCCGATGGCCTTCACTATTCGCGATGCTGGCTGCATGACCCGCGCGCTATAAAACGCGCAGAGGCCGAGCAATGACAAAGCCCTTGGTCTGCATAAAAAATCTGTGTAAATCTTTCTCGACGAAAAAGCAGAAGCCAGTGGCACTGGACAATGTAAACCTCGACATCCATGAAGGTGAAATACTCGCGCTTGTCGGTGAAAGTGGTTCCGGCAAGACAACATTGGGGCGTATTCTCGCAGGTCTGGAACAGGCCACCTCGGGTAAAGTACTCTTTCAGGGGGAAGTCCAGCCCTTGCATTACACAACAAATGATTTCCGAAAAAATGCCGAGCGCATACAAATGGTGTTTCAGGACCCAATGTCGTCGCTCAATCCTCGATGGACGGTACAGGAAACGCTCTCGGAGCCTCTGCTGTTGAGCCCTGAGAAGCCTGATAACACCGAAATCAACCGCCTGGTCAAGCATTGGCTGCAGCAGGTTGGTTTGACTGAACACCATGCCCAACGCTATCCCTTTGAGTTATCGGGGGGGCAAAGGCAGCGTGTCGGTATCGCACGAGCGTTGATCCGCGAGCCCAAACTGCTGATTTGCGATGAACCTATTTCTGCACTGGATGTATCCGTGCAGGCCCAGATCATCAATCTGTTACTTGATATTCAAAAAAAGTACAGCCTTACCCTGCTTTTTATTGCCCACGATCTGTCAATGGTAGAGTATGTCTCGGATCGAGTTGCCGTGCTCTATCATGGAAAAATTGTCGAAACCGGTGAAACAAGACGTGTATTTGACCATCCCTGGCACATATACACAAAGTCATTACTCCATGCGAATCACAGCCTGAGAAAATTTCTCGAATGACATGAAAGATAAAAACCTTCTACAAGTCATCAAAGTGCTGCCAGGACTTTTTCTGCTTTTTCTCTGTGTTTCAAGTTTGACACTGACAGTCTTTACCACCCTGCAATGCTACAGCTATCAACCTGTGGGTGACACATGGAGCAACCCGTATTTATTCGAACAATATTTTTCCGGTAAAAATATCTGGCCTATCGTGCTTGAACTGCATAACAATGCCCATCTCATTGCTGTTCCCAAACTGATCTATCTGCTCGATGCCAAAATCAGCCAAGGGTCAGGCTTTATTATTGCAACAAGCTCCCTGCTATTTATGGCTGTGGGAATCCTTGCCTGCGTAGCTCTTCTGTTTCGCGATAAAACGCTGACCAAAACTGAAAAAGTCATATTCAGCCTTCTGGCAACCCTGATGTTGGGTTCGATTCTGCAGGCAGAAAGCCTGATTAATCCTTCCAACCTGCAATGGTCGGCTCTTGTTGCCGGCATCCTCTGTTCGGCTTTTTTCTTTTCCGGCCGGGCAGAAAACCTGAAACACTTGTATAGCCTGGGAGGCGCATTGTCACTGCTTTTGGCACTTGGCAGTAGCTTGAACCTGAGTGTGCTTTTCGTTGCCGTGCTTTTTGTTTTTGTTATCAACAGGCCGAACTGGCTAAAACGACTGCTCCTGGGCAGTATGATTTTTCTTGTCGTATTTTTTATCTGGGAAACGCTGAACACCGCTGTGTTTTCGGTTCATGAACCTTTCATCATTAAAGTCTATCGTATGCTTTATGAAGAAAAGACCGCGGGTGCTGCTGATCTTGCACCGATGGTGAGCTATCTACACTCACTCGGTTTCCTGTCCCAGCTCATGATTGCCGGCAAGTTTCTTCTCTCACTTGGCTGGTTTCTGACACCACCTCTCAAATATTTTTTACCGGATGCATTCATTCTTTTCATTACCATCGGCATACTTTTTCTTTTGTACAGGTTACTGACCAGCGAGCGACAACTCACATCAACGGACAAAGCCATGCTTTTTGTTGTTCTCGTGTGCTTTTTTACCGCGTGTGCAGCCAGTCTCTTCCGTCTTTTTGTACCTGATGCCTATACGCTGCGTTTTGCCAACATCGGTTTATTGTTTCTTTTCAGCTTTGCATTCCTTGTCTACAAATCCTTGCCTCAAAAAATGACCGTACGCAGCCTGTATGTCCTGTGTTTCTCCGGCTATCTGGCTATTTCGGTGTGGCACGCCTGGCAAGTCGCCAACGAATGGGTCAAAGGGCAAAATCACATTCGCCTGTCTCAAATTGCCTACTCGCTGGATGTGCAACAGCCCGGCATTGTGGTAGAAAATCCATATTCTGCATGGGTCGACGATGCTTTTGATTTTATTTCGAGAAACAAGTATCACCTTAAAAAATGGCAACTGGGCATTTACAGTGATGAGGCTTACCGTGTCTATAGCGATTTTTCAGGGTTACCGCAAAAAACAACTGATTGCCAGATTGAAGTGAGGCAGATAAAAAAATTCAAAAGAGACAGGAACGCTTACCAGCTTGTTTTCAGCGTCGAGAAAAATAATAATTTCAAAAATCCGCAGTCGCTCAGGGCCGTTTTTGTCAATGATCAGCTGAAACCACTGGGCTATGCACGCCCATTGAATGAAGCAGGTGTCAAGCAACAAATCCTGGCCCCCGGGCAGTTAATCGGCGGCTTTCTTCACATTCCTCCCTACTCGTCGAAAACAATCCGTGTTTTTGTCTTTGATACTGACTATCAGTGCGATGCCGCATTGCTTGAGATGGAAAAATCGTCCTGAATCTCACAAAATCGCCTACACCGTTCACGATTGAGCCTTGCATCCGACTGCCAAAACTCGGATAATCGCCACCCTGTTGTGGTGGCCCCTTTTGGTTCTCCCGCAATG
>JAGRJA010000402.1 GCA_020443005.1 Pseudomonadales bacterium | reverse complement strand
GTATCGAATATCAAGCACCCCTTATAGTGTCTCCATCGAGGTCAGCGCTCAAGGGGGGAGTTCAACAAGTATGAACGCAGAAAAATCACCTGAAGGACCCATCTCAATGCTGGTTTTAAATCCAACAAACAATTCTCAAAATGACGCCAAAAACAATGATACTCAAGTAGAAATTGAGGAAACACTAAAAAACAAAATAAAAAACCAAAAAAAGGTACCAATCATTATTGAGTTCACTTCACCAGACTCCCCTTTTGACCCTACCTCTACAACACAGCTTCTTAGATCGCGAAAACAAACCATTTCATCACTCAGAACTCAACTACTCAACACCCTAAATCTTGAAAAAGAAGTAAATATAAAAACCTATGATTATTTCCCTTTTATAGCTCTGAATGTCGATGAAACCGAGCTTGAAGCCTTAAGGAAGAATAGTCTTGTGGTAGGAATATATGAAGATGGAGTCAACGCACCACAACTTGACGACACAATACCCTTGATTGGTGCAGATATTGTTCAAGACCTAGGCTTTGACGGATCAGGTGAATATATTGCTATCATTGATAGTGGCGTGGATACCCAACATCCATTTTTTGGAGGGCGCGTAGTAGAAGGTGCCTGTTTTTCTACGAATAACAGCTTTTCTGGTATCAGTTCACTTTGTCCAAATGGTGTCGGATCAGTAACATCTCGTGATTCTGGGTTTTCGGTCAATGTCGGTCAAGATTGTACGTCTAGAGCAAGGCAAATAGGTAATAATGATCTTTCAGCATGTGAACATGGCACACATGTTGCAGGCATCGCTGCAGGATCAAACTCCAGATTGAAAGGTGTAGCCCCTAAAGCAAATATTATATCTATTCAGGTTTTTTCAAGCTATGACAGTCCCGACTGTTTAAAGTTTGGTTCACCTCGCCCCTGCGTGCTCGCTAGTGATAGCGATCTTGTGAGAGGTTTTGATTACGTATTACAGCTTAAGGAGAAACATGGGCTAAACATCGCTTCGGCAAATATGAGTATTGGAGGTGGTCAATATCATGACAGAGAAAGTTGCATTGAAAGAAATAAATCTATGAATCGAACTCTGGCGACAGTAAGAGCAGCAGGAATTGCAGCAACTATATCGGCTGGTAACTCTCATTCTGGAGACAGCGTGACCTTCCCAAGTTGTTTGCCCAGCGCTATTTCGGTTGGAAGTACCACAAAGTCTAATCCTGGTTCCATTTCAAGCTTTTCAAATATTTCACCCTTTGTCTCTATTCTTGCACCTGGCAGCAGTGTTCTTTCTTCGATCCCTGGAAACTCATCCTTCGGAGTAAAGTCTGGTACATCTATGGCTGCACCTCATGTAGCAGGTGCCTGGGCAATTATAAAGTCTGTTTTGGGGGATGACGTTTCGGTAGATCAGGTTGAATCCATTTTACAAAGAACTGGTGTTCCGATCACTGATGATAGAAGCGTCGGAAAGGGAACAGTTAAACGTCGTATAGATCTCGCAAAAGCTATAGAGGCTGCTCAAGAAATTGTGGCAGGCGAAAATTTAAATTGCTCTACTATTATGGCGAGCCATCCAGAATCAAGATCAGGAGCCTACGATCTGACTTTACCCAATGGCAAACTGCTTCACACTTATTGTGACATGGATTCAAACGGTGGAGGGTGGACGTTGATCGGTCAACGCTCTCAAATAGGCAGAAAAGCGACTGCTGAAGAAGGTTCTGATCTCCAGACGAATTTTAGTATGAAAGAAGTTGATGCTTCCCTTTTGGTCGGTGAAGGTAGGAACTTTGAGATTCTCTATGTCACAAACAATGGCTCAACTGTTGTTTTCGGTCCTGAGAGCAGCGATCACACTTGTTTCCGTCTTTCTGGAACTGGCACATCAGGAGATTTTCTAAAAGTTGACTTCGATGGAAACCGCAAGACGCGCATAGGGAAGAAAAACTATAAGGTCGGTAATGTGGTGGCGTGGGGACATATGAGTACCTGTGCTGAAACAACTGCCTATGGATTTGGTTTGAAGGCAGTGAAGGAACACAAAGATGGCTTCAAAACTGGTCTCAACGAGAAAGATGGAATTGTATCTGGACGAAAGGAACCTGCTGCTAATGCGTTTGCAAGACTATTCATGCGTCCAAGAACAGGTCAATTCTTGATGAACCAAGCGGTCTTGAATCTTTCTGATGCCAATGATGAAGAAGAAAAAGTTTTGGAGGATGAGGAAAACTCAGAAGATCCCGAAGATGAAATTAAAGAGCAGCCACTGACTATCGGAAAGCGCTACTATGAAGAATGTCATAGCCTTCAAGATGGTGTACAACAGTGTCAGAATGGAGATCGTCCAATCTTCAAATTGAGTGCGGATGATGGCAAAGAGAACCAAAAAGAGCAAGAATTTGATATACGAGAACAGCCTCTTCCAGATTTTGCTAAAGAACAACAAGAGAATTATCCAGACCTCATTG
>JAGRJA010000401.1 GCA_020443005.1 Pseudomonadales bacterium | reverse complement strand
TGTGTTTATTGTACTGGTTTTCTACGGGTATAGGTGGCTTATTTTACGAAAGGATAAAACGGGAGATAAGTGGTTGCTGGAATGTTGTCGCTTCAATAGTGTCGCCAGAAGGCGGGCAAGAATAAAGCCAGCACTGTAAAATATTCCAGTCGACCCAGTATCATGGCGACAGACAGCAACCAGGTGCCTGCATCACTTACAGGCTGGAAGTTGCTGCCCAGTTCGCCAAAGGCAGGGCCGAGTACATTTAGACAGGCGGCAACTGCAGTAAAGGAAGACCAGAAATCGAGGCCTGTCATCATGAGTGCAACCGTGAAAAGGCAGCTAAAGAAGGCGACGATAGCGAGAAAGGCAATGGTCGCCGACATAATGTCCGGCTCGACAGTTCTGTTTTCATATTTCACCAGGAAGACGCCATTTGGGTGTAAGAGTCTTTTGAGTTCAAGGCCGATCAGTTTGGTGGCAATAATCATGCGGATGATTTTGTTGCCGCCTGCGGTGGAGCCAGAGCAGCCTCCGAGATAGCTGGCAAACACCAGAATGAAAACAGTGGCCGTGGGCCAGTGAGACAGGTCATTTGCCCCGAAGCCTGTGCTGGTGATGAAGGAGATGAGGTGAAAAAGCGAGACATTCAGTGCATAGGGAATGTCTTCGTATGTGTGGCTTCGAAGCAAGAGTGTGGTAATGCCGATTGTCAGTACAAGAATAATCAGCAGGAATACCCGTGTTTCCTCGTTTTTCCAGAAAGTTGCCAGATGGCGGGAACGAAAGGTCTTGAAGTGGATAACGAAGCTGATTGCGCCTGAAAGCATGAATATATCGGAAACCATCAGTAGTAGCGGGTTGTGAAAATAACCCATGCTCGCATCATGGGTTGAAAACCCGCCTGTTGAAACAGTGCTGAGGCTGTGGGCAATGGCGTCAAAAGTGCTCATGCCGGCAAACTTGTAAGCAAGGGCGCATAGCAGTGACAGACAGAGGTAGATAATCCAGAGGTAGTGTGCAGCGTGGGAAACCCGCGGAGAGAGTTTCTGATCCTTGACAGGGCCGGGAGTTTCAGCCTTGAGCAGCTTCATGCCGCCGACATTGAGCATGGGTAAAATGGCCACGACAAAAACAACAACACCCAGACCGCCTATCCATTGTAAAAATTGCCTATAGAGTAAAAACGATTTTGGCAGGTCGTCCAGCCCTGTCAGGACGGTGGCGCCGGTTGTGGTCAGTGCGCTGACCGATTCAAAAACCCCGTCGGTTAACGAAACATGGGCAATAAGGATAATCGGCGCAGCCCCAAACAGTCCGCATATTGTCCAGGTGAGGGTGGAAAACAACAGGGAGTCCCTGAAGTTGATCCGGCTCATGTCGTGATTTTTCGATATAAGCAAGCAGAATGTGGCGCCGATGAGCATCAGTGTGGCAGGTTCAAGAAAGGCGAATTCCTGATGGTCGTGAAAGAGTGCGAAAGACAGCAGGCCAAAAAACAGCTGTGAAAAACCCATCAGGGCAATGGGGAAGGTGGTGAGAAACAGTGTGGCTTTGCGGTTTATCATGTTCGCCCTTCTACAGCAGCCAGCCGTGCTGCCCGGCTGCCGATTTTGAAGTCCGATATTATAACGCTAATTCTTTTCCTGTTGATGTCTTTTTATAGGTCTCTGATTCATCAGGGGTTGATGACAGCCTGCCAGCTAGTTTGCATTCGACCGGTGGAGAGGCTTTGATGGGTGCACATACTCCGGTGGCGGGAACAGGATGTTGGGGTGAACGCCCTTGGTGGTGACCTTGCGCATTTGGATGATGGACTGGTGAATGGTGCGTTTGCCGTAAATAAACTGCTCCAGCAGTTCGGGGTTTTCCCGATAGAGCGGGTCATCGGCAATGGCCAGTTTTTCCTGCTTGTCGATGAAGGGGTTGCGGGCTACCCAGTAAAGGTTGTGATAAAAGGCATAGGTTTTGTCGTCAACAACATCGCTGCTACTGAGAATATTGTTGGCCTTGGCGTCTTTTACCTTGTTGGTGTAACTGTAGGTCGGGTAGCTGCGCATTTCTGCCGAGCCGCCATAGACCAGTTCCATGGGTAATTCGGTGAGGAACTCGAAGCTGGCACGCAGGTCGGCCTCGGTTTCAAACTCGGATTTGGTGATCAGGTCGAAGTAGCCAATGATGCCGGCGTCGACGATTTCCTGGGCAGCTTCAAGTACACGCTTGAGCGGTGTCGGGCGGTTGTAGACTTCCTCCAGCATACGCACGCTGCCTGACTGTATGCCCATGGTGAGGCTGTTGCAGCCAGCTGCCTTGAGCTCCTTGAGCAGCTCAAGGTTGTGAGTTGTGGGGTAGGTGTAGCACCAGAAGGGGATGCCGACCTTCTCTTTATACTTGGGCAGAAATTCTTTCAGCCAGCGCGGGTTGACGGTGAATACATCATCCCAGAACCAGATGCGGTCGGGCTTGTAGGTTTCCTTGGCCTTGACCAGTTCGTCGATGACGATGTCGACGCTGCGGCGACGCAGGGATTTCTTTTTCCCAAACATCTCCTGATAGCGGCTTTCGATACAGAAAGAGCAGGAGAAGGGGCAACCGCGCTGGGTCATGATCTGGTAGTCGCCACCGGTAACAACCATGGCGATACCCTTGCCGGTGATGACTTGATCGCCACTGATGTAGGTCATGTCATCCGGGTTCCAGTTCGGTACGGCAATGGAGTCGAGGTCTTCAATCGCGCGTTTGGGGTTCTTGATGATCTCGCCACCCGGTTTTTTGGCCCATGTGCCATCAATGGTTGACCAGTCTTCGTTGTTCTGTAGCTTGTTGGCGAATTCGGTAATGACTTCTTCGCCTTCGCCGATACAAACCATGTCGGCGTATTCGATGGCGATATCGGGTTCAAGGGTTGGGCCGGCTCCACCCCAGATGACGGGCAGGTTGGCGAGCTCCTTTTTCAGGAACAGGGTGGCCCTGACAGCTTCCGGAATGGAGAGGCTGTGGAGCGTGAGTCCAATGGCATCAGGCTGAAATTTCTTGAGTTCTTCGAGCAGGGTGTAGTATTCATCCTCGAAGTTTACGGTATCGAGATTGGCGATGGTTTCCGCGCTGTCGGTGTTTTCCCAGGTATAGGATTCGTTAACATAGTGTTCTTCGATCTGGTATTCACGGAAAAAGTACATGCGGGTCTCGTGGCCGGCACGATTGAGCTGTCCGGATAATTGCGCAGCAGCCATATTCAGGCCGGGATGGATTTTGATGATCGCAATTCTACTCACTGTTTTAAACTCGCTTATCTGTTTGGCCGCATAGGCGTAGTATGTCGCTTCGAGTGTAACACCTGCTACAGGAGCTGAGAACATTCTGACGGAAATAGGCTTGAAAAATCTGCTAAAGGTGGCTATAAGCCCCTGCTTGCAGTAGTGCTTTTGGCTTGTTTTTCCTTTTGTTTCCTTTGAATTGGCGGTCGGACAGAGGCCTTTTTTTGCATGAGCAGGCCAGGTG
>JAGRJA010000400.1 GCA_020443005.1 Pseudomonadales bacterium | reverse complement strand
TTGTCCTTCATGCCCACCATAGTCACAACTCAAACAGGGTCTTTCCTTCTGTCTACCATCACGCAGATAATCAACGATAATGTCGGGCAAAGGCACTGGTGCATCACTTATGCAGACACAGGTATTCCAAATATGATCAAACATTCGCACTGCAAACACCTGGCGATAAAGGCAGGCTGTCTGCTCGCCCTCATTTTATTGCAAGGCTGCCAGACCTTGCAGTCAGTTGATCGAAGCATCTATAAAGCTACCGAAGTGATCAGTGAGAGAGATCGTGTCACCGGGGCACGCAGTATCAGCATCGCCGATCGCAACAAACAAATTGCACAGGGGAACGCCCTTGCCGAACGCTATATTGCCGAGGCCAAAAAAGCCGGGAAACGCGTCAACAGCGACTACAGTGCATCGGCCTATCAGCGCATTCTTCGTATATTTGACCGCCTTCAACAAGTCAGCCATCTTAGCGAAGAACGCTGGACGCCTGTTCTGATTGAAGACAATTCGTGGAATGCCTTTACAACAGGCGGTACTTACTTTGTGATTTTTTCCGGGCTTGAACGCGAACTCAGGGACGACAACGAACTCGCACAGGTTATCGCCCATGAAATGGCTCATACCGCTGCAAATCACCCTTTTGAAATGAACAGCTTCCTTCAAC
This sequence comes from Pseudomonadales bacterium, assembly GCA_020443005.1. Taxonomy (GTDB): domain Bacteria; phylum Pseudomonadota; class Gammaproteobacteria; order Pseudomonadales; family UBA7239; genus JAGRJA01. The sequence continues at coordinate 3,550 of JAGRJA010000400.1, read as the reverse complement.
TCAACGCCCTCGCCGGTTCAAAATCGGCAAGCCGGCAAAGTTTTCAGGCAGCATTTACCCATGAAAATGAAAGAGAGGCAGACCGGCTCGGCATTCTCTATTGCGCCCTTGCCGGTTTCGACCCCTTTGCAGCAAGCAGAATCTGGCAGCGCATGGCGCAACAAAGCGGAAACGATGCCGCATTTATTCATACACACCCGATGAACTCTCAACGGCAACAGGAAGCACAACAAACTGCTGGCAAAGTGGTTGCGTATTACTCACCGGGCAGAATAAACCCCAACGCCGATAGCCTGAAAAACAACAACAGCCTGTTCAACCAGAGACAGGAAAACGTAAAAGCCGGGGAAGGTGGTGGCGTACTCAGCCTGCTCGACACCGTATTGACGACCTATGAACAAAAAGAGCAGGCAAAAGCTGAAGAAGCACGACAATTACAGCGCATTCAATACATGCACTATCTGCATGATTCAACATCCCTGCTCGATTCGCGTGCGATAGCGCGACATCAATGGCAAATCACACTGGTTTACAACGGTAACCACAATATCGACAAAGTCGTCATGAAGCTGTTAATTCAACAGAAAAACAGTCAAGCGCCTTTCGTTGCAATATCACCGGTGAATGCCATCATCTACCCGGGCCGTCGCTTCAGGGTGATTTTTGATACTGGCAACATCAATGCCTATGGCCTTTCGAAAGAACAAGTGAATGTGCAGTACGACTCGGCACAAGCCCTTTGAATGAAGTCAAAAGCACTGAACAAACCCTTATTATCTTTGTTGTTAAGCAGCCCCCAATCTCATGACTCGACAAATGCCGCAGCCCGGGGTACCGCACCGGTTTTACTTTTTCCAACCCATAAAACCAAAAAAGGTTAGTATTAAGGCGAATATCATTTAGTATCGGTGTATTGAATACAGTCACCGCCCATTTGCCCTGTGATGCAACAAAGAAAAAATCAAGTCCATGAACAGCTTATTCAGATTTCTTGACGGATTCGTGCCAGAACAATTCAGAAGCAACCCTTCTGACCTCACACGATGCTACATCCTGCTTGGCCTTATCTTCTGCAATAGCAGCATGTCCATCTTCTGCCTGCTCACCTTGCTGGGTTTCCTTCATCTGCCAGAACAGAACCAGATACTCGCCGTGGGTATGGTGGCCGGCTGTCTCATCGGCTATGGCACATCATTCACTGTTTTCAAGTTGACGCAAAACTACAGAATCGCCTCAAATCTGTTGGTTTTCACACTCGCGCTTATCAATTTTGTCGCCATCAATATTACCGGAGGCTTTTACGAATCCCCCATATTGCAACTGTTTTTATTAATCCCCGTCACCGGGTTCCTGCTCTGCGGTCTTGGCAACGGTCTGTTCTGGCTCGCCATAACGGTTCTGCTCACCACCCTATCCTACTACATGGCCAATTTCGGCATTGGTGCCCGCCAACTGATCGTCAACCCCGACGATAAAAAATTACTTTTTACCAGCATGCATTTTGTTTTACTCATCATGGTCGGCGGCGGCCTGATCATTTACGAGCTCATTAACGAAAGCCTGAAACGCAAGCTCAACGACGAGCGCAATCGCTTCCAGCACCGCGCCAGTCACGACTCATTAACAGGCTTGCCAAACCGCTTCGAATTTTTTCGACGCTTGAACCAGGCGGCTATCGCTTGCGAAGATCGCAACCAGAAACTGGCCATCGTCTACATTGACCTCGACGGGTTCAAGCCAGTGAACGATGAACTGGGTCATGCCGCCGGTGACGAATTGCTTTGCGTGATCGCCTCCCGATTGAAAGCCTCACTAAGGCTGACCGACACTTCTGCCCGCATTGGCGGCGATGAATTTGCATTGCTGCTGCCCGGCATAAAAGTACCGGAAGACACCGAAATCATCATCAACAAAGTGCTTACTGCCATAAAACAACCCATCACTATTGACGATGAAGAGGTTATCGTACACGGCAGCGCAGGGATAGCCATCTTCCCCGATCACAGTTTCGACACAGATCGACTCTGTCGATTTGCTGACCTTGCCATGTACAAAGCCAAGGAAAAACATGATTGTGCGGTGTATTTTTCACCACAAATGCTGGATGAATAACTCTCGCTGCCAAAAACACTGAACCACTCTCTAACGGCTCAGGCAACCCTATACCTTTATTGTGTTTTTCCACACTGCTGATTGGCAGGTACAGCAACATCCATCATTTTCGGGTCGGCCAGTTTCAGGCTATTCATCAATTCAATGTATTCTGCTTCATCAGCAACCTGCAAGCGTGGATTGTGCTGCTTCTCTTCTGCCAGTGTGCTCATCGTCCACCCCTTGTAATCATGCCCTGCATAAACAACAGTTTTAGCCGGCAACGACAATAATCGTTGCAAGCTCCTGTATTGACTCGATGCACTGCCGCTCTGGAAATCTGTGCGCCCACTACCGCGAATCAGCAAGGTATCGCCGGTAAACAACATGCCGTGCTTTTCTTCATAAAAACAGTAGGAATCACTGGTATGCCCTGGCGTATACAGACACTGGAGCCGTAGCGCACCAACCTGTATCACATCATTATCATTGAAGTATGCCGAGGCACAACGCGTGCCACTTTGCTCACTCATCAGCGACTTGCAACCCGTTGCATCACGCAAAAGACCGGAACCGGTTATATGGTCGGCATGCACATGTGTATCCGTTACATAAACCAGCGTCAGTCCAAGTTCCTTGAGCAGCTGCAAATAACTCTCGACCCTGGAATTGACCGGGTCGATGATGATCGCCTCTCGCGACAACGCATCAGCCAGCAAATAGGTATAGGTGTAACTGTCTTCATCAAACAACTGTCGAAATATCATCTCGCCTCCGTAGAACCAGAAAATTAGAACCAGAAAAAACGACCCAGCGTTACGCCGATAACAATAATCAGCGCCAATGCAAAACCCTGCTGCAATTTTGCACCGGCAATTTTCTTGCCGATGGCAAAACCCGCCAGCATACCCAGAACACCGCCGGCAGCCACCTGGAACAACACATCCAGTGGCGGTGTTTCATTCATCAGCAGATAACTGCCAAAACCGATAGAAGAAACCAGTGTAATTACGACCAGAGAGGTCGCCACAGCAGCGCTGTAACTCAAACCTGTCATCAAAAATAGCAAGGGTACAATCATGAACCCTCCACCCACACCAAACAGCCCGGAAAGCAAACCGATACCCATACCACTTACAGTCAGACCTGCGAGGCAACGCGGTTGCAAGTGGAATTCACCGTTCGGCCCCAGTGGACACAGCAAGCGTGCATCGCCTGGCAAACTGCCTTCACCGGCACGGATAACCCGCGCCTGCTCCGGGTTGCTCACGGCCTGGCGCCACATACGAACAGCAATCATCACAGCCAGTAACGAAAAACTGACCAGCAACACACCTTCAGGCACAAGATTGCCCAGCCACTTGCCAACAGGCGCCAGCAACATACCTCCTGCTGAAAGCAACAATGCCGGCAGCAACAGCACATCACCGTTCTTCCAGCCTTTTATCGAGCCGACTGC
>JAGRJA010000399.1 GCA_020443005.1 Pseudomonadales bacterium | reverse complement strand
TTCTTCGGTAGAACCAGTAGAACCAACTGCTGTCGGGTCGGCCGGGGATGTTTATGGCCCGGTACAATCCAACGAAACGCTTTGGGCGATTGCCCAGAAAACCTTGCCTGAGCAGGGTATGTCCATTCAGCAGGCCATGTTGGCCATCCAGCGCCTGAACCCTGATGCTTTTATTAACGGCAATATCAATTTGCTGAAGAAAGGTGTGGTTCTTCGTTTGCCAACAGCGGCCGATATTCGAGCAACGACCGCCCGGGAAGCGATTTCTGAAGTTGCTTTGCAGAATGCTGAATGGCGCGGTGCTTCTGCCCAGATCGATGCATCAAGCACGGCGAAAAAAATGGAACCTGCAGGTCTCGACGAGAGCGACAGGCTGACACTGGTTGCTCCTGGTGCTGAGGAAGATGGCGTTTTTGGTTCTGGTTTGGGTGATGAGGAAAGTGTTGATCTAACAGAGGGAGATGACTTTGTCAGTGGAGACATTTCCGCTGATGGTGTGGATGTCGAAGAAGGTCTTGAAGCAGGTAGTGTACAGGATGCCGCCATGCTAGAAGAAATGGACAGGATTGCCCGTGAGAATGAAGCCCTCAAATCTGATCTGGGTAAACTGGAAGAACAATTATCGACTGTGGATGAAATTCTTGATGTCCAGAACGCTGATATGGATGCTATTGAAGAAAGTATCAAACAGCTGGCTTCAGAAAAAGCGGTTGAAAAGCCGCGTAAAGTCGAATCTGCAGATGTGCCTGCTACTGATGAATCAGATCCCATTGACTTTTACCTTGTTTTCAAGATTTTGATGGTCTTTGTTGTCGTAATCGGCATTTTTGTTTTCTACTCCCGCAAACGCGCTGCATCAACCCGTGAATCGGATGTTGAACTTGATTGGGAAGAACCTGTTCAGGAAACCGAGGTTGAGGAAGCTGTCGAGGAAGTGGTTTCCGCACAACCCCCTGTTAAGGAAGAGAAGAAACCTGTGGTGGCCGAGCCCGAGACAGAGGATGCTATCGGTGAGGCAGATATCTATATTTCCTTTGGCAACTTTGAGAAGGCCGAGGCTTTGTTACTGTCTGCAATAGCCGCTGAGCCTGCCCGTAATGATCTTCGTCTGAAGTTGCTGGAAGTTCTGGTTGAAACAAGGGATCTGGCCAAATTTGACCAGCAACTTGCCGAAATCAGATCTTCTCAGGACGCCAATGCTGTGGCCAGGGCCGAGGCGCTTCGTAGCAAGATCGCCGGTGATGAGGCGACCGTGGAAGATTCGCTGGATATTGACCTTGGTTTGGATGCAGAAACCAAACCGTTGGAAGAAGAAGCGTTTGTTGAATCGACTACTCCGGAAACCAGTCTGGAAGACGAGTTCGATATTGATCTTTCCCTCGATGCTGATGAGTCCTCAGCAAGCGATCTTTCTCCTGCGCTTCAGGATGAGGTCGTTGAAGAGGGTGCTGCACAGGAAGATGAGTTTGATCTTGATCTGAGCAGTGACTTTATGGACAGCGAAAACTCTGTGGAGTCAGTGCAGACAGAAGCAGAGGTTGCGCCAAGTGCCGATGAACTGGTTGACGAGTTTATCGAAGAGGCACTTGAAGAGCAGGGCGTCACCGAAGATCAGATTGTTGAAGAAGCGGCTGAAATGATTGAAGAGCCTTCGGAAATTGTTGAAGAAGTTGAACAGGCGCAACCCCCTGTCGCACAGGAAGAAGAGGCAGAACTGCTCGACGAGGACGAAACTGCAACCAAACTCGAATTGGCGAAAGCCTATATGGATATGGGTGATACAGAGGGGGCAAAAGATATTCTGGAAGAAGTGCTTGAAGAGGGTTCAGCCGCTCAGAAAGAAGAGGCCCAGTCGTTAATGAATGAGCTCGGCTGATTTTTCCAGACGATCACGACAGTGGTGTGTGAAGGGTAGTTGAACGATTGACGCCTTTTGGAGCCGGAAACAAAGTGCCCGATGAAAAAAATTTATCGGGCACTTGTCGTTATGCACTGCAGGTGGAATATCGCGGTACCCGTTATAGCGGTTGGCAATTGCAAAAAGCCCAGAAGCGCCAGACTGTTCAGGGGTGCCTTCAGGCAGCGATCTCTTCCATAGCGAATGAATCGGTCAATCTGGTGTGTGCCGGGCGTACTGATGCCGGAGTGCATGCAACAGCCCAGATGGTTCATTTCGAAACGCGGGCAATCCGCAAAAATTCAGCCTGGGTCGAAGGTGTTAACACGCTCTTGCCAAAGGATATAAGGGTACAATGGTCAGCTGGTGTTGAACCTGATTTTCATGCCCGTTTTTCGGCTACCGCCAGACGGTATATGTATCTGATTTCAAACAGTCGACATCAGCCTGCTATCGCTGAGGGTTTGTTAACATGGTGTCGGGAGCCACTGGATGCGGACGCCATGCATTTGGCAGGGCAGAATTTGTTGGGTGAAAACGATTTCTCGAGCTTCAGGGCCAGCGGTTGTCAATCCTTGAGCCCTAACAGAAATGTGATGTTTCTGAATGTTTACCGGCTGCAGCATCTCGTTGTTGTGGATATCAAGGCCAATGCATTTTTGCATCATATGGTGAGAAATATGGTTGGTACATTGCTAGAGGTCGGTGCCGGTCATAAAAATCAGTCGTGGGTAAAAGAGGTTCTTGATGCCCGACAAAGAACACAGGCAGGTAAAACCGCACCCGCTGATGGCTTGTACCTTGTTCAGGTGGATTACCCGGCTGAGTTCGGGGTCGTCACTGAATTGCGTGAGCCACCCGTGCTAGGATAGGGCTCTATGGGTAAAGTGCGTCCAGGTATAATCTGGTTTTTGACTGGCTGAATTGCATGAGTGACTTGTCTGTAAACAGTGGGAGAAAATACACGCGAATAAAAGTTTGTGGTATTACTTCCGTGAATGACGCTATTCTTTGTGCTGAAGCGGGTGTGGATGCGATCGGGCTGGTTTTTTACGAGAAAAGCCCGCGTTTGGTCTCCGTTGATATTGCTGCAGATATTTCAAGAGCTGTTGGCCCTTTTGTGACTGTGGTGGGTCTCTTTGTGGATGCGTCACCTGTTTATATCCAGGCTGTTTTATCTTCGGTTTCGCTGCATGTACTGCAGTTTCATGGCAATGAAAGCGAGGCGTTTTGCCGACAGTTTGATCGCCCTTTCATCAAGGCTTTGCGCATTGCCGATGATACGGATATTCATTCAGTTGCAGCTCGTTATAATGGTGCAAGCGGTTTGTTACTGGACACTTACCGCAAGGGCATGCCTGGGGGAACCGGGGAAACATTTAACTGGCAGCTTGTGCCACATCACTTGGGTGGGCGAATAACGCTGGCGGGTGGTCTGAATACCGGGAATGTCGTACAAGCTATAGATGCGGTCAAACCTTATGCCGTTGATGTGAGTGGAGGCGTCGAATCTGCTCCGGGCGTCAAGGATAGAGGAAAAATCAGGTCTTTTATTGGTGCTGTCAGGGAATTAAACCGGCAAGTGCCTTGATTATTCAATTCAGGTTGTAGTTTATGAAATTTGAGACAAATCTTTGCTATTCGGATTACCCGGATAAGGCCGGGCATTTTGGTGTTTACGGTGGACGCTTCGTTTCCGAAACACTGATGGCTGCCATACAGGAGCTTGAAACAAGCTATAACACCCTCAAGGCAGACCCGGATTTTATTGCCGAATTTGACCACGATCTGGCGCATTATGTTGGCCGTCCCTCGCCGCTCTATCATGCCGAGCGCTGGAGCAAGCAACTTGGTGGCGCGCAAATTTACCTGAAGCGGGAGGACCTGAATCACACAGGGGCGCACAAGGTGAATAACACGATCGGGCAGGCTTTGTTGGCAAAGTACAGTGGTAAAACCCGGATTATTGCAGAAACAGGCGCCGGTCAGCACGGCGTTGCAACAGCGACAGTTGCAGCGAGGCTGGGTATGGAGTGCCATGTTTTCATGGGTTCGGAAGACATCAAGCGTCAGGCGCTGAATGTTTATCGCATGAAGCTGCTTGGCGCTACGGTTGTGCCTGTGACCTCCGGTTCGAAAACCCTCAAGGATGCAATGAATGAAGCCTTGAGGGATTGGGTGACCAATGTCGACAATACCTTCTACATTATTGGAACAGTCGCTGGGCCTCACCCTTATCCGATGCTGGTTCGTGACTTTCAGTCGGTGATTGGTCGAGAAGCGCGCCAACAATGTCTTGATCAGGCTGGAAAACTCCCCGATGCGTTGGTTGCCTGTGTGGGTGGCGGGTCCAATGCCATTGGTCTGTTTCACCCGTTCCTGAATGATGAAACGGTAGCCATGTATGGTGTTGAAGCGGCGGGAGATGGTCTTGAAACAGGCCGTCATGCAGCACCTTTGAACAAGGGAATTCCCGGTGTTTTGCACGGAAATCGAACTTACCTGATGGAAGATGATGATGGGCAGATTATTGAAACCCACTCCGTCTCGGCTGGTCTCGATTATCCTGGAGTTGGTCCGGAGCACAGCTGGCTCAAGGATATCGGGCGGGCAAACTATGTCGCCATTGATGATCAGGAGGCGTTGGCTGCCTTCAGGAAACTGACAAAAATTGAGGGGATCATGCCGGCGCTTGAGTCGAGTCATGCCGTTGCCTATGCCGAAAAACTGGCACCCACAATGAAGCGGGATGAAATTGTCATTGTCAATCTTTCCGGACGCGGTGACAAGGATATACTGACAGTCGCAGATATCGACGGTATATCGCTTTGAGCCACAGATTGTCCTAGGAACAACCTTAGAGATTTAACCATGGAGAAAGACATTGAGTCGTATTGCAGCGTGTTTTGAGAAACTCAAGAACGATAATAAAAAAGCCTTGATCCCTTATCTGGTTTGTGGCGACCCGCTTCAGGAAGTGACTCTTCCTGCCATGCATGCTCTCGTCAAAAGCGGAGCTGATGTCATTGAGCTTGGTGTGCCTTTTTCCGACCCTATGGCTGAAGGGCCAACGATTCAGAAAGGGCACGAGAGGGCCTTGGCCAACCATACCAGTTTGCGTTCGACCCTGGCTACCGTAAAGGCATTCCGGCAAACCGATAGCGTGACACCGGTCGTCCTGATGGGTTACGCCAACCCGGTAGAACGGATGGGCTATGATGAATTTGCCACACTTGCCAGTGAAGCGGGTGTTGATGGATTGCTGATTGTTGATATGCCCCCGGAAGAGTCTGTCGCCCTGAATGCAATACTGAAAAAGGCGGCTATCGATATCATTTTTCTGATTGCCCCAACAACAACGATAGATAGGCAAAAACAGATAGCAGCGACTGCAACAGGTTATATCTACTATGTGTCTCTGAGGGGGGTAACAGGCGCGGGTCATCTCGATAGTGATGAGGTGCGTACCAAAATCGCTCAAATCCGCTCCGCAACTGATTTGCCTCTTTGTGTCGGTTTTGGCATCAAGGATGGGCAGTCGGCGCGCAATATTGCTGCAATGGCTGATGGGGCTGTTGTTGGCAGTGTTCTGGTTCAGAAAATGGCCGATATGGCTGCTTCGGGTGCTGATGTCGACAGCATTGTGAATTCACTGGCAGAATTGCTTGCTGAAATGCGATCAGCAATAGATACCTGACACCCGAAAAGGGAAAGGGAGTGAACGAATGAGTTGGTTAAAAAAGCTGGTTCCGGGGGCAAATAGCTCTGAAAAGAAAGCACAGAGAGGCAGCAGCATTCCTGAAGGTTTGTGGAAAAAGTGTCCCCGTTGTGAGTCGGTGTTATACAGGCCTGAACTGGATAAAACCCTTGATGTTTGTCCCAAATGTGATCACCACATGCGTATTGGTGCAAGGCGGCGTAT
>JAGRJA010000398.1 GCA_020443005.1 Pseudomonadales bacterium | reverse complement strand
CGGTCAAGCCATAAGCGGTCAGCACAGTCTGGAAATGCAGTTCATCACGCATTCTGTGAATTAACGAAACCGGAATGGCGGCGGCACCGGTGACAGCCAGCCGCAAGCAGGACAGGTCATAATCGGCGACTTTGGGGTGTGCGAGAATCGATTGATAAAGTGTTGGCGGCCCGGGCAGTACCGAAATTCGCTCGTTGCCGATACGCTGCATAATCACTTCCGCATCAAAAACCGCCATTGGCAGAATCGTTGCTCCGCGAATCAGGCAAGCCAGCCAGCCCGCCTTGTAACCAAAAGAATGGAAAAACGGGTTCACAATCAGGTAGCGATCTTCTTTCACCAAACCCACCAGCTCGCTCCAGACATCAAAAACACGGATATTTTGTTGATGACTGGTTTGTACACCCTTCGGGTTACCTGTAGTACCCGAAGTGAAGATAAGGTCAGAAGCATCATCGGGTTTAACTGCCTGAGTACGAATTCGCACCTCATCGCTGTCAACTCTCTCACCGGCGATCAAGAAATCTTCCCACTCAGTGCAACCTTCCGAATGACCTCTCAACAGAATGATTTGCTGCAATTCGGGCAGTTTTTCACTACGGAGCATGGCCGGGTAATCAAGGTCGAGAAAGCCCTGCACAGTGCATAGAAATCTGGCACCACTGGTACGCAATACATAACCGGCCTCAGCGCCTTTCATCCGGGTGTTAACCGGCACGATAATACCGCCTACCGACTGCGCACCCAGTGCTGCAATAATCCACTCTTTGATATTAGGCGCCCAGATTGCCACCCTTTCAGCCGGGCGCAAGCCCGCCTCGATAAAGGCTGCTGCAGCACGCAGACGCGCCCTTTCGAGCTGACCGTAATTGAGTATTTCACCCTCTTCTTCAATAGCCGGGTGATCCGGCCACTCTGCTGCCGCTCGCTGCACCAGTTTCGGGATAGTCAGTGTTTCATCAAAGCTCATGTATTCTGTTCTCCTTAAAGAAAGGCAAAATCTGTAGTGGCTGTCACTTGCTCAGGAAAGGGTGTGGTATGAGCCGTTCAGATACAGCAAGGGTCGAGGCTCGTCATCAGCCGTTATCACCTTTTCAACATTACCGATAACAATAATATGGGTACCGTACTCGACAATTTTCACATTCTTGCAAAAAATGCTCGCATCTGCATCCGGCAAATAAGGCACTGAACCCTCCTGCGCCCAATTTCCCTTTATAAATCGCTGCTCTCCCTGTTCTTGCCCGGCACAGATGCCGGATAAATCCTGCTGATGGTTTTTCAGGATATTGATGGCAAACAGCCTCTCCGGGCGAAACGCTGTAGAGCAGGCTGCCGACTTGTTAATACAAACCAGCAGAGAAGCCGGGTTATCCGAGAGCGAGGTTACCGAGCTGACTGTCATGGCATGACGCTGATTGTCATCATCACTGAGCGAGACAATGCTGACTGCAGAAGCCAGGCGCCGCATTCCTGCTTTCATTGCTTCAACAGGATCGTTTTGAAAAAGCGCCATTGGCGACTCCATAACGGAAAAACGGAATGTAATCCCTTGTTTTGTGCATTGACGAAAAAATGCCCGTTATTGTCACCCACCAAAAACAAGCCGGGTACAAACAAGGGCTGTCGATACTAAGAAGCCTTCGTTGCCTTGTCAAACATTGCACAGGATTTTGGCAAAACCGAGCCCATGAACCCGGCAGCAGTCGAGCGAAAACACCCCCATTGAAACTGTTTTAAGTATTAACGCCTAAAGATATCAAAATGTTTTTCTTATACATTGGTTGCAAATACCGCTAAGCAGCTCCTCATGTCGCTCAACTTTCCTTTCACCGAAGCCCCCGAACCCGGCACTTGCACCCTTATCGCCCCCGGTATTTTGTGGGCGAGAATGCCCCTGCCGATTGCACTCGATCATATCAACCTTTATCTGCTGGAAGATGGCGAAGGCTGGGCCATTATCGATACGGGAATGAAAGGGCAAAGTACGCAACAGCATTGGCTGCAGGTTTTTGATAAAGAACTGTCAGGCAAACCCGTTACAAAGATCATTGCCACGCATATGCATCCGGATCATGTCGGTCAGGCCGGCTGGCTGAGTGAACACTGGCAAGCGCCGTTCTATATGACCTTTGGTGAGTATTTTGCGGCAAGAACCTTCAGCAGCCCGGTGCCTCAACACGACTCCTGGGCGATGAAAAAACACCTGATTGGCACAGGAATGCCACCCGAATACTACGAAAAGATCAGAAAAGGTTCGATGGACTTTTCCTCGCTGGTCGAACCCCTGCCGCGCAGTTATCAACGATTGCGCGAGGGGCAGTTTCTAAAAATCGGCAAGCACCAGTGGCGCATCATGATTGGTGAAGGCCACTCACCCGAGCACGCCTGTTTGTACTGCGCCGAGCTGAACATACTGATTTCTGGCGACCAGATTATTCCCGACATTTCTTCCAATGTCAGCGTGACATCCATTGAACCCGACGGCAACCCCTTGCAAAGCTGGCTGGAATCGCTGGATCGTTTTCGCGAGCTACCCGCAGACACGCTGGTTCTGCCCGCTCACAAGCTGCCTTTCTACGGCATCCAGGAACGCATCAACAGCCTGATACAACACCATGAAAAACACATGCAACTGCTTCTGGAGGCCTGCTCCACTCCGCGCTCGGCCGTGGAACTGTTGCCGGTACTGTTCCGAAAAAACCTCGACAATAGCCAAATGATGATGGCGCTGGGGGAATGCCTTGCTCACTTGAGGCTGATGCTCGAACGAAACTGGCTAAGCCGAACAACAGACGAAGACGGGGTATACCATTATCAAGCTGTTATCCGCGATGAGGAAGGCCCGGATTATTATGCCGCCCTGCACGAATAGTCATCCATAAATCACGCCAGCAGCTTCATTCCGGTTCAACAAATTCAATGCTTGCGGTATCATGCCCCACTCTTCACATAGAATGGACAAACGATGATGAAAAAAACCCTAGTTGCCATTGCCGTTATAACTACTGCACTTGGCTTGCAATCCTGCAAGGAAAACACCGCACCCTCTACCTCGACAGATACAGTTGCCACCGTTAGCCCAGCGGCCGCTCCTGCCAAAAGCAGTGCCGACGATATTGATCTCAGCACCGAAAAAAACCGGTTAAGTTATATCCTCGGCCTGGAGGTAGGCGGGCAATTCGCCAACCAGAATATCGAAATTGATGTCGACTATGTTGCCGCTGGCATGAGAGATGCCTTTTCGGGCAAGGAACCGCGACTGAGCGAAGAGGAAATGCAGAAAACGGCAATGGCCTTCCAGAAGCAGATGATGGAAAAACAGCAAAAAATGCAGGCCGAAATGGAAGCACAACGACTGGCCCAGGGTGAAGTCAATAAAATGGAAGGCGAGAAATTCCTGGCCGAAAATGCCGTAAAAGAAGGCGTCAATACCACTGAAAGTGGTTTGCAATACAAAATCATTACGGAAGGCAGTGGCCCCAAACCTTCTGCAGAAGATGTTGTAACCGTTCACTATGTCGGCAAGCTGATTAATGGCACTGTTTTTGACAGCTCAATCGAGCGCGGGGAGCCCGCTACTTTTGCATTGAATCAAGTGATCCCTGGCTGGACAGAAGCCTTGCAACTGATGCCAGAAGGCTCCAAATGGGAAATTTACCTGCCTTCCGATCTGGCCTACGGCCCCGGTGGCGCCGGCAGGGATATCGGCCCCAATTCCACCCTTATCTTTGAAGTCGAGTTGCTGAAAGCAAGTCAGGATGAAGAGGAACAGGTTAACGAGTGATCAGGTACACGCTATCACTCCACCGCTTGAAAAACCCGCTGAACAGCGGGTTTTTTCTTTCAGGCCTGAATATTTCCATTTTATGAAGCCTGCTTATCGCTGCTACCTTTGAAAAGCGGTGCTCGCAGAAAAAGCCAGACACCTGCAATCACAAAACACACAAAGGCAAGCAGCGTCCAGGCCGGGATACTCAGTCCCATAAACTGCCAAACCACATCCGCACAATTACCATCGCCCATAAACAGCAATTCCAGCGCTTTCATGAAAGGGAAGTGCTCAAACATATACTGCAAGCCCGGACCACACGCTGGCACCTGATCTTCCGGCAGGTTTTGAATCCAGACATGCCGGGCAGCCACACCAGCACCAAGCAAGGCAGCAAGCGCACAAAGAAACGCATAAACCCTGATGCCGGTCTTGCCGGGGTTGTGCAAACAGGCCAGAAAGGCAAGCACACCGACGACAATGACGAAAATCCGCTGGGTTATACAGAGTGGGCAAGGGTGCAAGCCGAGCACCTCCTGCATATACAATGCTGTCGCAATCAGGCCAGTGGAAAAAATGGCCATGCCCAAAAAAACAAGCCTGGGGGAAGATGTTTTCATTTTGCCCAAAGTCCCTTCTTCCTTCGTTTAACCTGCGCCAAAACCGGTTCAGCCTTCAAACAGTGCTGATGACAGATAGCGTTCAGCTGAATCCGGCAGTATCACAACCACAGTCTTTCCAGAAAACGCGGGCTGACTCGCAATGCGATCGGCAACACACATTGCTGCACCACTGGAAATACCGGCAAGAATCCCCTCCTCCTTCATCAGCTTGTGGGCCCAGGTCATGGCATCCTCATTGCTGACCTGCTCCACCCGGTCAATCAGGGAGAGATCAAGGTTCTTTGGCAAAAACCCGGCACCGATACCCTGTATCTTGTGAGGGCCATGAGTGAGTTCCACACCATTCAATGCAGAAGCAATCACCGTCGAGGAAGCCGGCTCTATGGCCACAGCGGTAATAGCTTTACCTTTGGTTTTTTTGATGAAACGGGAAATCCCGGAAATGGTTCCACCTGTACCTACGCCGCTGACGAGCACATCAATGTCACCCGCCGTATCCTCCCATATCTCGGGGCCGGTGGTCAGCTCGTGAATTTCAGGGTTTGCCGGGTTATCAAACTGGCCTGGCATAAAGGTATTATCAGGATCTTTTGCACAAATCTCTTCGGCCCTGGCTATCGCACCCGGCATACCTTTCGCGCCTTCCGTCAACACCACATTGGCCCCCAGTGCTGCCATGATTTGCCGACGCTCGATGCTCATGGTTTCCGGCATGGTCAGCGTAATGGAATAACCCCGGGAAGCCGCCACAAACGCCAGCGCAATACCGGTATTACCACTGGTCGGCTCTACTATTTGCATGCCGGGCTTGAGTCTTCCCTGCTTTTCCCCCGCCCAAATCATGTTTGCACCTATCCGGCATTTAACCGAATTCGCCGGGTTTCGGCTTTCAATCTTGGCAAACACCTTGCCACTGGTAATACGGTTAATTTTGACAAGGGGGGTTTTGCCAATTGACAGACTGTTATCTTCAAACACTTTTGTCATAAAAACTCCTGAAATTGTAGCTCGGTTAGCCTTTCATTGCCGGACCAGAAACTCGTCACGCGGGTACAGATCCGTATTCATCCTGCTTTCGGGGGTGTCTGTGGATCGGGTTTCGAGTGAAACATCACTCATTTCATTGTGAATCGCCCGATGAAAGTCATATTCTACTGCTTCAAAATATTGCCGGGTAAATCCGGATTCAAGTCGCTCCTTAAGCTGTTTCATATCAATATCAATAGGCTCATTACTACCAATAAAAAGCCAGCCACCAATATTGAGAATATACGGAAATACGGAACGGAAAGTGTTGGCCGTTCGTTCAGTAGGTATCCATGAAGCCGCAAATCCACCCGGTTTCAGGTGGTTCAGCATCAATTCAAAATACTCTCTTGAGTACAGATTACCGGAGTAGGCATGATGAGGATACAGGGCATCAGCTTCAATAATGTCAAATTTTTTACCGCTTCTCATTAGCCAGGTTCTTGCATCTGTCCAGATATAGTTAAAGCGGTTATCGGTAAGCAAGCGCTCAATGCCCCGATAAGGTCTGGTTTCATGTAATTTCTGTAATACATTTTTTTGCTGAAATGCGATTTCGATATTGGTGATGGACTTTATTTCTTCCCTGCTACCTGCCGCAAAAAGCGTATCCCCCGAGCCCAGACCAATTATCGCCACCTCCTCCGGGTGGGGATGCAGCATGGCCGGCAACAGCCCCAGCTTGGTATGCAAACCACCATAGGGTATCGCGCTTATCGTTGAGCCATTCAGGTAAACCAGCGTTTTATCAAGGTAGGCCGACTGGGAAAAAGGCTCTGTTTCACTGCGCATGGCAACAACGCCCGAACCATCTTCTCCAACAATCAGCTTATCGACATTTGTTCCGTGCATTTTTGCCCACAGACTGTGATTATCCGGAACCAGAAAAGACAAGCCGACATAACAGGCTACTGTCAACAGGTAACCGGTCGACCTCACGGGCGACGAGCGCTCTACAGACAGCGAACGCCACAACAGCAAGGGGTACAAAACCGACATCAAAAACAGTATTTTCAGGGTGCCGGCTGTACCGGCCAGCGCCAGCATTACAATACCGACACAACTCGCGCCCAGTGTCGAACCGATGATATTGGCAGTCTGTAACCAGCCCACTTTGCGCCCGATGCTATCAAGATCATTTTGGATAACCTGCTGCAAATAGGGAAAACTGATACCCATCAGGACGGTCGGTGGAAGAATGATCATCGCCGGCAGGAGCAAGTAGACATGTATTGCCTTTTCAAGACCCTGCACCAAACCCCGTGTATTCAGGAACCACCAGGCATCAGCAAAAACGGGCGCGTGGTCAATAAACCGAATAATCAGGATTACCGATAATATCGAATACAGGGCGATGCCGGTTTGTACCGACAAAAAGCCCTGAACGGGTCTTTTGCTTTGAGGCGCAAGCTTCAAACCGGCAAATGTACCCAGCGCAAGGCCCAGCAAATACAAAAACATAATGGCACTGAATGTGTAGGAAACGGAGCCATAAAAAACATTCACCAACCTTAGCCAAAGCAATTCCAGGCCCAAAGCCATAAAACCGGAAACCGCATACACGGCTATCCAGAGGTTAATCTTCCCGGTGTCAGCCAGATTTAATGGTTTTTTGCCAACAGTAGCAGTAGCAGTAGCAGTAGCAGTAGCAGTAGCAGTAGCCTTCGATTTTATCGCTTCCCCGGAGACGATTGATGGCGATTGCCTGAAATGAAAAAAGAGCAAGACTGAACCGCTCATGACCAGCAAATTCAAAATGGCACCGAAGGATAAAGCACCCTCAAAACCGAGCCGGTGAATCAGGAAAAAAGAACTGATCGCACCAAAGGAAGCTCCCAAGGTATTTACGCCATAGAGCGCACCAATTTTCAGAGCGGCTTCATCCAGTTGCCGGGTAAGTGCTTTGGACAACAAGGGCAGCGTCAGCCCCATAAAAAAGGTCGGAATCAATAAGCTGGCAAACAGTACAAAACCCAGCAATAGCGGGTTCTGGCCCAATCCGGGAAATGACTGATAGAGAATATCGTAATAGAGCCACTTGCTGATCAGGGCAAAACATCCAATCATCAATTCTGCAAACGCAAACAAGCCCAGAAGCTGCCGGGTTGTTCTCCGGTCGGCCAGACCACCCCCTGTCAGCGTACCGCAGCCCATGCCCAACATAAATGCAGAAACAATGATTGTGGCCGAATACAAATCCACGCCGGAAAAAAGCCCCAGCATGCGTTGCCAGATAACCTGGTAAACCAGCGCCGAAAAACCGGAAAGGAAAAAAAGAAAAAAAAGAAGGGCTAGCATGAAACCGGAAATATGCGTTTTATTGTCATTCACCGATTAAACACCCTCAAAAAAAACGCCCCGGTTAAGGGGCGTTATTATTGCTTTTTTACGCCTGCGGCCCGGCCTTGAGAATAGCATCACTGACATTGAATTTCTTGATATTTTCTGCGAAGAGCCCTGCCAGCTTTTTGGCCTCGACATCGTAGGCCGCCTTGTCTTCCCAGGTATCACGCGGGTTCAGGTATTTGCTGTCGACATGCGGTACAAATTTGGGAATATCAAGATTCAAACAATCCAGATGTTCGGTATCGGCATTCAGCAAGGCGCCGCTCTGGCAAGCCGCAACCACTGCACGGGTAACAGGAATCGGAAAACGCGAACCAGCCCCACCCGGTGCACCCGACCCTCCGGTCCAACCGGTATTTACCAGATAAACATGCGAACCAAACTCTTCAACACGCTTCATCAGCAATTCGGCATACTCGCGTGCCGGACGAGGCATAAAGGGTGCGCCGAAACAGGTTGAGAACGCAGGGTTGATACCCGCCTCAGCACCAAGCTCGGTCGAGCCAACGCGGGCAGTATAACCGCTTAAAAAGTGATAGGCTGCCGCTTCTTTACTCAGGATGGAAACCGGAGGCAAGACACCGGACACATCACAAGTCAGAAAAATAACAACTTTGGGCTCACCTGCCGAGTTCTTTTCAACACGCTTCTCGACATGCTCAAGCGGATAGGAACAGCGGCCATTCTCTGAAATGCTTGTGTCGTCATAATCAGCATGGCGAACATCATCCACTTTCACATTTTCAACAATTGCACCAAAACGGATTGCATCCCAGATAATCGGCTCATTCTTTTCGGAAAGGTTAATGGTTTTGGCATAACAGCCACCTTCCATGTTAAACACAGAGCCCTTGGCCCAACCATGTTCATCATCCCCGATCAGGTAACGCTCCGGATCAGCCGACAATGTGGTTTTGCCGGTACCCGACAAACCGAAGAACAAGGCCGTGTCGCCATTTTCACCCACATTCGCTGAACAGTGCATGGGCATCACATCTTTTTCCGGTAGCAGGAAGTTCTGCACAGAGAACATGGCTTTTTTCATTTCTCCCGCATAGCGCATACCCGCCAACAGCACTTTGCGCTGGGCAAAGTTAATAATGACAACGCCGTCAGAATGGGTACCGTCCCGTTCAGGTTGACATTCAAAACTGGCTACATTGAGTATTTTCCACTCGGACTTGGCTTTCGGGTTGTATTTTTCAGGACGGATGAACATGTTTCGACCAAACAGACTCTGCCACGCCGTTTCAGTATTCACCTGAACCGGGATGTAATGCTCATCATGAGCCGCGACATGCAACTCAGAAACAAAACGGTCACGCTCGGAAAGGTAAGCCTCAACACGGTCCCAAAGCGCGTTGAACTTGTCTTCCGGGAAAGGACGGTTTACAGAACCCCAATCAATTGCATCGGCTGTACTGGGCTCCTGTACAATAAAACGATCGGCAGGCGAACGACCGGTTCTTTTTCCTGTTTCCACCAGCAATGCACCGGTATCGGTCAGCTTGCCTTCGCCTCGAAGCAAGGCTTGTTCAACCAGCTCCGCAGAAATAAGATTGGTGTAAGTTTTAATACCGTCAAGTTGTGTCATGTTTTATGGTCCTGTCCAATGGCAAAATTAGCCACTCTGTGAGTGATACGATAAAACCCGATTTCAGGGAGAGCCCCCGCCAAAAAAGATGCGGAGTGGCGAAAAGGGCGCATTATGTCAAAAAATCCTTCCGAAGTTTAGTCTCAAGACAGAACTTTTCATATTGAAGGTTTCTAGCAAGGAAACAAGCGATTACACTGCCCTGCATGACGCCACCTCGCCCGATACTTGAAATTGCGCTTCCTGTTCCTTTACGAAGGGTTTTCGACTATCTGCCGCCTGATGATCTCGACACACACAAAGCCGGGATACTTGCCGCCGGCACCCGAATAAAAGTGCCTTTCGGCAACCGGCAAATGGTTGGCATACTGCTTCGCAGCAAAACCCAAAGCCTCCTGCCAGCCGACAAACTGCGCAGCGCACTATCGATTCTCGACAAGCAGCCCGTTCTTGACAGCCAACAACTGAAACTCCTTCAATGGGCAGCCAGCTACTACCATCACCCTTACGGAGAGGCGTTACATACCGCGTTGCCCGCGCTGCTTTGCAAGACCCGCTCACCAAAACCCAAAACAACAAACCACTGGCAACTTTCCTTGCACGGCAAGGGCTTGCCGGAACAGGCGCTGAAGCGTTCGCCACGCCAGTCAGCGGCACTGGATTTTATCCGAAGCCACCCCGGGCTCAGCACCCGGCAAATAAGTGATGCCGGCATTTCAGAACACGCCATTCGCGCCCTGTATCAAAAAAAACTGATTGAACCTTTACCGACTTTTTCTGAAGACCTGACAACCGACATCGACAACAGGTTGACTGGCGCAGAGACAGCAGTCACCGCAGAGCCCGGGCTGAAGGCCAACAAAGAACAACAGCTAGCCATTGATGCCATCACCGGTGCAAGGGGTTTTGAGTGTTTTTTACTCGACGGCATTACCGGCAGCGGTAAAACCGAGGTTTACCTTCAGGTCATTGAAAGCGTGCTGAAGCAGGGTCGGCAAGCACTGGTACTTGTGCCTGAAATCGGTCTCACCCCGCAAACCCTGGCCCGCTTTTCAGCCCGATTCAATCGCAGGGCGTGCAGCTACCACTCCGGCCTTACCGACAGGCAACGCCTTCAGGTTTGGCAGGCCGCCGCCACACAAGAAGCCGACATTATTATAGGCACCCGCTCTGCGGTTTTTCTTCCGCTGAAGAATCCGGGCATATTGATTGTCGACGAAGAACACGATACCTCTTTCAAACAACAGGATAATTTCCGCTATTCAGCGAGAGATCTCGCCGTTGTCCGCGGACAACTCGAAAATATTCCCATCGTTCTCGGGAGTGCAACACCCTCTCTGGAAACCCTGCAAAACGCACTGGATGGGCGCTACAAACATATCCGTCTGCTTCAGCGGGCCGGTCGCGCAAGCCCGCCTGCGTTTGAACTGATTGACACTCGCACCGCACCGCTTGAGCAAGGCTTTTCAGCCAAATTGCTCACAAATATAAGAAACCAACTGGAAGCAGGGCAGCAGGTGCTGGTATTTCTTAACCGCCGCGGCTATGCCCCCGCGCTGATATGCGGCAACTGCCATTGGGTGGCCACCTGCCCACACTGTGACACCCGACTGACTGTTCACCGCAAACAAAACCTGCTGCGCTGCCACCACTGTGACTTCAGGCAAACACTGATGACCGCCTGCCCTTCCTGCCATAACCCGAAACCGGATTTTGTCGGGATGGGCATCCAGCGCAGTGAGGATTTCCTGCAACAACATTTTCCCGATTTCCCCACCCTCCGAATCGACCGTGACAGCATCCGCAAGGAATCCGACTGGGAACAACTGAACAGCACCATCGCTTCCGGCCAACCCATGATATTGCTCGGCACCCAAATGCTCGCCAAGGGACACCACTACGCAGATGTGACGCTGGTCGCGATCGTCGATGCTGACCAGGGCTTTTTCAGCGCCGACTTTCGCAGCGCGGAGCGCATGGCCCAGCTAATCACTCAGGTCTCGGGCAGGGCAGGAAGAACGGGAAAGCCAGGGAAAGTGCTTATTCAGACCCGTTATCACACCCACCCGTTGCTGAAAACCCTGACAACCGAAAGCTACCATCAGCTGGCCCGGTCACTTTTACAAGAGCGACGATTGCTCGACTTGCCGCCTTTCACTTATCAGGCAATTTTCAGGGCTGAAGCAAAAAAAGCCGGGCAGGCAGAACAATGGCTTGCCAATGTCAAAAAACAACTGCAACAGACTTCGCCAGCCATCAAGCTGATCGGGCCCCTGCCCTGTATTGCCGAGAAAAGAGCCGGTTTTTATCGGTATGAATTAACCCTGTGGTGTCGCTCCAGAAAAGCACTGCACGCCGGGCTTGACAAGTGCTTTCTCTACCTTGAAGAGGAAAAAACGGTAAACAGATGTCGTTGGCACATTGATATCGACCCCTACTTTTCGTAGGAACCCCGAATCATCAACTCAATGCGCTCCGGGCGCAAGTGCTTCGGGAACAGCGCCCTGGGCACAAGAACATCCACCGAAACCCGCCCGCGCGCACCCTCAGACCACTGCAAATTTCTTTCTGCCAAAGCCAGATAAAAGACAGTTTTGCCAGCACACAGCCAGACTTCCTGGCCCTCGTCCCTGTCGACATCAAAAGGGATTTCACCACGAACCGCAACACCCCACGCGCCCGGTTTATAGCTCAATGCAAGCCCCTCTGCGACAACCAGCCCTTGCGGGCAGGCGTCAACCGATTGAAAAACAGCTACCTGTCGTGAAGGCAACAGCAAAACCTCCGGCGAATAGACGCCGACGCTTACTGCCCTGTTGAGCTTCCTGTTGTACTGCGGCACAAAGAAACGCACGGAAGCTCTCTTCAGGTTGTTTCTTTCCAGCCAGTAATTGAAGTCATCGACAATCGCTGTTCTCTTTTGCTCGACTCCCGGCAAATTTGTCGCACAGGATACCCCGTAGACCCCCGCTGCCATCAGGCACGCCAGAACATTGCACAGCAAGCGGGTGCGCGCAGAATGGCGTTCTGCCCACAGGAGCGCCACAAAGAAAACAAACAAAACAGAAATCAGCGAATAGATCTTGTAATGCCCCTGCAATGCCTGGTCAACGCCCATCACAGATGCACGAAGGCATGCAACCGATGCAGCTGATGCAAATATCAAAAGCATCAACATTTTCAAGGGGTACAACTTCCGGGTTTTGTAACAAAGAACCAGCCAGCAAAATGCGCTGACAACCATCGCCCCGCTAAAACAGCCAAACAAAAGGGCAAGCACATTTTCCCGGTCATCCATATCGACAAAAACGCCTCCGAGAAACAGCAAAAACCCCATGAGTACATTCAAGGGGTGCTCTACAATTGCCCGAACCTGATCCGGCACGGACAAATGGGTTTCTCCAACACGCTGGCTTGTATCAAAATCGTGAAAGTAGGCCGCGCCCATCAAGCTAGCCGCGCAAAGCCAGAAAACGAGTAACGGCCACGCCTTGTGGCTTTCTTTATCAAAAAATTCAAACAGGCAAAAAAACACAACGAGGACAGCAACAAACAACCCGTTTGCCTGCGTAAATACCGCCAATGCACAAAATCCAAAAGCCGGAATGTAACGATGCAATGCCTTCTCGGCAGCAATCAAGGTAAAGGCAGCCATCGAAAAAAACAGCAAGGCATAGTGCGCCCAGGCGGCGGTCGCCCAGAACATGGAGCCCTGTGCTTGCAGGTTAAAGAGCAGCAAGGCCGTCACCGGCATCATTACGGCACGGTATCCAGCACCTGAAAACTCCCTGACCAGCAAAACCGCAAAACCCAGCAAGGCCAGATTGCCCGCTCCCATCAGAAACCTGAAATCAAGCACACCGAAAATCTCTACAAAAAGTGCAGACAGTAAATGTCCGGTCAGGTAACGATGTTCATGATACTGTTGAAACAGGATGTGCCATTTTTGCCTGAGCCCTGCCGCTTCAACATAATCGGGCATAACCACCAGCAGATCCATATAATCGTCGAGCTGGGGTGCATTGACGGCATAACAGACAAAAACCCAGAAATACAAAGTGACGAGCACAACAGGCAAGGCAATAGAAAAAAAAGAAAAATACTGTGTGATTTTCATTCTCGGACTTTTGTCACTCTCAAAACCTGTACGGGTGAAACAGAACAAAGCTGTGGAAAAAGGCTTCGTGTCACAAGTAAGGCATTGGCTTTCTGGATTCAAGCGGGGATAATAGCGCCCTTATTAATCTGCTGCCTATAAATTTCTGACCTTCATGAAAGAACTCGTTGCCCAGCTTCTTGACCACGCCATTCGTACACTGATCGAAGAAGGTGTCCTTGATCGCGGCATTAAAAACACCATACAGGTTGAACGAACCAAAGACAAAACCCACGGTGATTTCGCCAGTAATCTGGCACTGGTTCTTGCTAAACAGGCACGCAGCAACCCCAGGGAACTGGCACAGAAAATTGTAGCGGCCCTGCCCGCGTCATCTTCGGTCAAGCGTACCGAAATTGCCGGCCCGGGCTTTATCAACTTTTTCCTGAATGAAAGCAGCATCCATCAGGTCGTCAGCGACATTCTGTCTTTGGGCAATGACTTCGGCAAAAGTCGTCAGGGCGCCGGGCAAAAAATCCAGCTGGAATTTGTCTCGGCCAACCCCACCGGCCCCCTTCATGTTGGCCACGGCCGCGGGGCAGCCTATGGCGCCACTTACGCAAACCTGCTCGAAGCCATCGGCTATTGCGTTGACAGGGAATACTATGTCAATGACGCCGGCCGTCAGATGGATATTCTGGCCACCAGCGTCTGGCTGCGCTATCTGGAACTGTGCGGGGAGACACTGGCCTTTCCCAGTAACGGCTACAAGGGAGATTACATTGTCGACTATGCCAAAACGCTGTTTGCTGCCTCTGGCTCACAGTTTCGGCACGATACCCAAGCCGTGTTTGCCCATATTGCTGCCGATGAACCTGAAGGCGGCGACAAGGAGCAGCATATCGATGCACTCATACAACGCTGTAAAACCTTGTTGGGTGAACACAATTATGAACTGGTTTTTCAGACCGGGCTCAAAGGTATTCTCAACGATATAAAGGAAGACCTCGCCGAATTCGGTGTAAGTTACCAGCACTGGTTTTCAGAGCGATCCCTGACAACGCCTGAAAACCTTGTCAACCGGGCTGTAAAAAAACTGGAAGATGCCGGTTATATTGAAGAACGGGATGGCGCACTATGGTTTCTTTCTACCCGTTTTGGTGACGACAAGGATCGCGTGGTTATCCGCGAGAACGGGCAAGCCACCTACTTTGCATCCGACATCGCCTACCACCTCAATAAATTTGAAAGAGGCTATGACCAGATCATTAACATCTGGGGTGCCGATCACCATGGCTATATTGCACGGGTAAAGGCGGCATTGACCGCCATGGGACTCGATGCAGAAAAACTGACCATTCGACTGGTTCAATTCGTCTCACTTTATCGTGGAAACGAGCAGGTTCAAATGTCTACCCGCTCCGGCTCTTTCATTACGCTTCGGGAACTGAGAAATGAAGTTGGCGACGATGCTGCCCGCTTTTTCTACATCACCCGACGCTGCGAACAACCCATGGACTTCGATCTCGAACTGGCTACATCGCAAAGCAAGGACAACCCTGTTTACTATATCCAGTATGCCCATGCCCGTATCTGCAGCGTTGCACGCAAGGCTGCAGAACAGAATACCCCCTGGAACAGGGAACAGGGTCTGGCGGCGATGAGTACCCTCAAGGAGGAATCCGAGATCCGGCTGATGTCCTTGCTGGCAAGCTATCCAGAAGTCCTGCTCAATGCCGGGCTGCAGGGCGAACCTCACCTTCTGACCAATTACCTGCGTGATTTGGCCAGTGAATTTCACACCTGGTATAACGCGCACAAAACCCTGGTAGAAGATGCCGACTTGCGTAACGCCCGCCTGAGTCTGAGCATCGCTGTCAAACAGGTGCTGTATAACGCACTTCACTTGCTTGGCGTTTCTGCGCCCGAATCCATGTAATGCGTTATTATTCCATCGACAAGAGCGACAACTGAAAACCATGTCCAGACAAGCAACCCGAAAGAGAGCACCAGCCCGAAGAGGCAACCAACGCAAGTCATCCGGTGCACCCGGCTGGGTATGGTTATTTACCGGCCTTGTGGTAGGCGCTTTTATCGCCTCACTGGTCTGGCTGGCAAAACAACCCGACACCCAACTTCCCTCAGCTGGCGAGCTTGCCGACAACATCAAACAGGCCGCACCCGATGGCAAACAGCTTTCCAAGCCGATTTTTGAGTTTTATACCCGGTTATCGGAAAGCGAGGAAATCGTCGAATCAGTCGACGAACCGACAACCACGACCATTGAAAGCACCCCTGCACAGGAAAATGAACCCCCAACCAGCTACCTGCTGCAGGCAGCCTCTTTCCGCAACTACAAGGATGCCGACGCACTCAAGGCAAAACTCATCCTGATGGGTATGGATGTCAAGGTAGAAACCGTCGGCAGTCACGGCGACACCTGGCACCGGGTTATCGTTGGCCCCTTTACTTCGACAGCCCGCCTTTCTGATGCGAGAAGTATTCTCGCCGAAAACAACATTCAACCGTTGGTCATGAAGCAAAAATAATTCTCCATTGGCTTGAAATCACTCAAGATAACCCCAACCTTGAGTGATTCCAGACAATTTCCAGAGGTTATTTGTGGAACAATACCGAGGTACAACGATTCTTTCTGTTCGTCGTGGCAATTCTGTTGTCATCGGTGGTGACGGTCAGGTTTCCCTTGGCAACACCGTTATGAAAGGTAACGCGCGCAAGGTTCGTCGTCTCTACAAAAACCAGGTGATTGCCGGTTTTGCAGGTGGCACTGCCGATGCATTCACCCTTTTCGAGCGATTTGAAGCCAAACTCGAAAAACACCAGGGTCAACTGTTGCGGGCCGCCGTGGAACTCGCCAAAGACTGGCGTACGGATCGCGCCCTTCGCCGCCTTGAAGCCCTGCTTGCTGTTGCCGATAAAGACCATTCGCTGATCATTACCGGCAATGGCGATGTCATCGAACCCGAAGACAACCTGATTGCAATTGGCTCCGGCGGCCCGTTTGCACAGTCTGCCGCAAAAGCTCTTATCCAGTGCACCGACATGGACGCAAGAAGTATTGTTGAAAAAGGTCTGGAAATTGCTGCAGATATTTGTATCTACACCAACCACAACCGAACCATCGAAGAGTTGTAATCAGCACCAAGCGCCAATCATCATTAAAAAGCATCAACCAACAGGGCTTTAGTTCACAATGCCAGACATGACTCCCAGAGAAATTGTTCACGAACTCGACAAACACATCATTGGCCAGAATGCAGCCAAAAGGGCCGTAGCCATCGCCTTGCGCAACCGTTGGCGCCGCATGCAGATTGACGAAAAACTGCGCAATGAAATCACACCAAAAAATATTCTGATGATAGGCCCGACCGGCGTCGGCAAAACCGAAATCGCCAGACGACTGGCCAAACTCGCCAACGCACCTTTCATAAAGGTGGAAGCCACAAAATTCACTGAAGTCGGCTATGTGGGGCGCGATGTCGAGTCCATTATCAGGGATCTCGTGGAAGTATCCATCAAACTGGTCAAGGAGCAGGAAATCAGCAAGGTTGAGCACCGTGCACTCGACCATGCTGAAGAACGGATTCTCGATGTGCTGCTCCCCCCCGCCCGAGGGCAGGAAACAGAAAAAGACAAGGACAACACCACTCGTCAGATGTTCCGGAAAAAACTCCGCGAAGGCGAGCTGGACGACAAGGAAATCGAAATAGAACTCAATGCACCCCAGGTCGGGGTTGAAATCATGGCACCACCGGGCATGGAAGACATGACCAGCCAGTTGCAAAGCATGTTCTCCTCCATGAACGGTGAGCGCAAAAAACGGCAGAAAATGACGGTCAAGGCAGCATTAAAAATGGCAAAAGATGAAGAAGCCATGAAAATGCTCAATGAGGATGAATTGAAAAACCGGGCGATCCAGAGTGCAGAACAAAACGGCATCGTTTTCATCGACGAAATCGACAAGGTTGCAAAACGCAGTGAGGGTGGTGGAACCGACATATCACGCGAAGGCGTTCAAAGAGATTTGCTGCCATTGATTGAAGGGTCAACCGTTTCTACAAAATACGGCATGATCAAAACGGATCATATCCTTTTCATCTCATCGGGTGCCTTCCATCTTGCAAAACCTTCTGACCTGATTCCCGAGCTGCAAGGAAGAATGCCTATTCGCGTTGAACTGGATGCCCTGACAACGGATGATTTCGAACGAATTCTTGTTGAACCGGACGCATCCTTGACCGAGCAATATATCGCATTGCTCGGCACTGAAAATGTGGCATTATCATTCAGCCCTGAAGGCATCCGCGAGATAGCCAGAACCGCCTGGGAAGTCAACGAAAGAACTGAAAATATAGGCGCCCGGCGCTTGCACACTGTGATGGAACGATTACTCGAAGACATTTCATTCGACGCGGCAGACCGGGGTGCAGATAGCAACAGCCGAACAATTGTGATTGATGCCGATTATGTCAACGCACATCTTGGCGAACTCGCCAACGACGAAGATCTCAGTCGCTTTATACTTTGAGCGAGGCCGGAGGGCGGGAATAACCTCGATCAACCGTCGTCAACGAAAAAAAGACTCGGACTTGCTGTATTGAAATAAAAGAATTAAAGGCGGTGTGGACTGTGAAAAAGCGGTGAAAACCGGCGAACAAAAGCCTATCGTTCTCCGATAGTGTAATTCAACTTTATTTCTTTTTCCTTGATAATAGCTTTAAGCTTTTCGCGTTCATTTCTATCCAGTTCAGGCGCGGCAACTTCATCGGGGAACTTCAGAAAAATTCTCTCAAGGGCATCCAGCTCCTTGTAAACCCCTTCGGGAAAACCGGCTCGGTCCCTGCCGGGCTCGACAAGAAGCAGCCCGTCGATAAAACCAAAGAACTCGGGGTAGCCCCAAACATTTTTCAGCTTTTCAAAAATATGGGGCATCTTTTTCAGGGCAATACATTTGTTAATCGCATCACGCTTGCTGCCTGCTGGTTGTGTCATTTATGCCTCCTTTAACCTGCCGGAAAACCGGATACAGCGTCTTTAAGCCAATTACTATTAACCCGGTGTCACATCGAGCAGGTATACACGATAAGTGCAAATACTGCGGTTAACCAATCGGTCAATTCTAACACAGCTGCAGACCACAAATTCAAATCGGGATACAGAAATATCCCGAAAAAAGGAACTGCATTTTTACTTTTTGCTGAACAGAAGATCCCAGACCCCGTGCCCCAAACGCTCTCCTCTTCTTTCAAATTTCGTCACAGGGCGATATGACGGACGCGAACTGTATTGCCCCTCGCCGGCACAATTCCTGAATTTGTCACTCGCCGACATTTCTTCCATCATCTGCTGGGCATAGGGCTGCCAGTCAGTACAAAGATGAAAAACGCCGTCCGCTTTCAGACACTTCGCAACAAGCTCGATAAACGCCGGCTGAACAATGCGTCGTTTATGATGCTTTTTTTTATGCCACGGGTCAGGAAAAAACAGCTGTACACGATCGACACAGCCTTGCGCCAAACAATCAGACAAAACATCAATCGCATCAGCACAATAGGTTCTGATATTGGGCAACTGACGCTTTCCCGCTTCATTGATCAGTCGTCCGACACCGGGAGGATGCACCTCAATCCCCAAAAAATTCAGCTCGGGGCCGGCAATCGCCATCTCAAGCAGGGAGTCTCCCATGCCATAACCAATTTCGACAACCAGTGGATTACTGTTGCCAAAAATGCTTTGGGTGGAAATTTGACCATGATCGATACTCAACCCGTAAACAGGCCAATACCGGGCAAAAGCGCTCTGCTGCCCTTCTGTCATCCGCCCCCCGCGAATCACATAGGAGCGAATATCCCGTTTTCTGAATTCTGGCTGGATCACCACTGATTGAGTGCCATGCTGCATCAGCTTACGAGGCCTTCAACCGGTGAAGACGCGCTTGCATAAAGCCTGCGCGGCATTCTTCCGGCCAGAAAAGCCTCCCGACCCGACTCAACCGCCTTTTTCATGGCCGAAGCCATCAGCACCGGGTTCTGAGCCTTGGCAATTGCCGTGTTCATCAGCACACCCTCGCAACCCAGCTCCATGGCAACCGTTGCATCCGACGCGGTACCCACTCCGGCATCAACGATAATCGGAACCGACGCATTTTCCAGAATCAAGCGAATGTTGTAGGGGTTACAAATACCAAGACCCGAACCGATAGGCGCCCCCAAGGGCATCACTGCCACACAACCCATTTCTTCGAGCCGCAAGGCCATCAGAGGGTCGTCCGTCGTGTAAACCATAACATCAAAACCTTCAGCCACCAGCTTTTCGGCCGCCTTGAGCGTTTCGGTTATATTCGGGTAAAGCGTTTTCTGGTCTCCAAGCACTTCCAGCTTGACCAGCTTGTGGCCACCCAAAAGCTCTCTGGCCAGCCTGCAGGTTCTGACCGCTTCTTCAGCTGTATAACAACCCGCTGTATTGGGCAGAATTGTGTATTTTTCAGGGGATATCACATCGAGCAGGCTGGGTTCATCCGGGTTCTGGCCAATATTGGTTCTGCGAATGGCTACTGTCACCATTTCAGCACCGGAGGCAGCTATCGCTTCTGCTGTTTCCTGCATATCCTTGTATTTTCCTGTCCCGACAATCAGACGCGACTGGTAAGCCACACCGGCTATCAGTAAAGGGGTGTTATCTTGCACTTCGTTTTCTCCAGCTATTTTCTTCATTCAGGTAATTACCCGCCACCGATAGCATGCACAATTTCCACGCGGTCACCCTGAGCCAAGTGGTAATTCGCATACTCACTCCGGGGAATAATGTCGAGATTAACTTCCACTGCAACCCGTCTGTTCGTCAGCGATAATTGCAACAAGAGTTCCGCGACAGTGAGTGTATCCGCCACCTCAAGGGCGGAACCGTTCAATTCAATTTTCACTCGGGCTCCCTCTCGAAAGACGACAAGCAAATACGGCCAGCAAGAGCCAGCCCGCTAACAGTGCCAGCCCGCCCAAAGGCGTCAACAGACCAAAAAATGCATTTCCACTGATTGCCAGAACATAAAGACTACCGCTAAACAGGATGATTCCGACGCTAAAACTGGCGACACTCCCCAACAACAGATTGGAGCGCCCGACAAGCAAAACCAGTATGGCAAGCGCGAACAACGCCAGAGAATGAACAAACTGATACAAGACGGCTGTTTTGTAAACAGCCATCATCTTGTCATCCAACACTGTTTTCAGCGCATGTGCACCAAAGGCCCCCATGGCTACCGCCAAAAAAGCACTTATCGAAGCAATAAACAAAGTATATCGTGCCATCAAACCGCGTTTTCCTGAAAGGGGCTACATTCTACTGACTGACACCCCTGTAAGCCAGAATGCGCAGTACAAAACAAAGCTGTACAAAACAAAAAAGCCGCTGCGAGCGGCCTTTTCAGTTTACATCAAGGGGGTGGCGTTACTTCTGGCGAGGGCCATCAGGCGCTGAACGCTCCCATTGCAGCCTTCATTTTGACCATTGCATTTTTTTCAAGCTGGCGAATACGCTCTGCCGACACATCATATTTCGCAGCAAGATCGTGCAAGGTAGCCTTGTTGTCAGCGAGCCAGCGTTGCTGAAGAATATCCCTGCTTCGCTCGTCCAGGTCATCAAGCACCTGATACAACCTGTCTTCGGAATTACTTTGCCAATTATCATTCTCCAGCATCAGGGCGGGGTCTGCCGAATGATCTTCCAGATAATTAACCGGAGCCTGCCATGCATCGTCATCACTATCATCAGCCCCGACATCAAAACCCATGTCATAAGCGCTGAGACGACTTTCCATTTCCCGAACCTGCTTGACCTTGACACCCAGATCAGTTGCTACCGCTTCTGCCTCATCATTGGTCAACCAGTTAAGGCTTTTTTTCTGGCCACGCAAGTTAAAAAACAATTTGCGCTGCGCCTTGGTTGTTGCAACTTTAACAATTCGCCAGTTTTTCAAAATAAACTCATGGATTTCAGCTTTGATCCAATGAACAGCAAACGAAATGAGCCTCACCCCTTTTTCGGGATTAAAGCGTTTTACCGCTTTCATCAAACCCACATTGCCTTCCTGAATCAGATCCGCCTGACTCAGGCCATAACCGTTATAGCTGCGCGCAATATGGACAACAAACCGCAAGTGGGACATAACCAGCTGGCGAGCAGCCTCGAGATCATCCTTGTAATACAAACGCTCCGCCAGAGCATTCTCCTCATCAGCGGTCAGTATCGGGATAGCATGAATTGCCTGCATATAGCTGGCAATATTGGCCCCCGGTGACATCAGATTCACAGGCTGTAATTGATAACTCATACAATCCTCCTTCTGTAATCGGCGCATTTTAGCACTCCCCCGAGTAAGAGTGCTAACTCTGGCAAAAGTTCCGTTAAGGCGCACCAGCAGCGAACCAATAACCCGATACAGGTTTACCGGGGCTGGATATCATGCAGGTGCCGACTCACAGCGAGCCAGGCACCGCCATAACCGAGAAAAAGACTCGCCAGGAGCATCAAGGCAGCGGATTGCAGGTCAAGACCGCTCAGCTCAAAATCACTCTGGTAAAGTGCCGACAGGCGTGACACAGGCCCATCGAGCATTCCCGTCATTACAAACAGAAGACCAACAGCGATTATCCCTCCGGCCAGGCCGTACCAGACCCCGGTATAGAGAAAAGGCCGCCTGACAAAAGCATCTGTAGCGCCGACCAGTTTTGACACGACAATTTCATCCCGACGACTTTCAATCGCGAGACTGATGGTATTGCCAACAGACAAAACAATACCCAACACCAGCACCAATGAAAGAATAGAGGTGATTCGCTGTGCCAGAGACATGATGGAATCCAGTTTCTGCACCCACTCCAGATCCATCTGAACCCAGGCAATACCCTCCATGTCACGCAGGCTCTCCAGCAGTGCCGGCAACCCAGAGCCGGGAAATGAGGGATCGGGCTGCAACAGAAACACACCCGGCAAGGGGTTCTCATCAAGCAGTGACAGTACATCGGCAAAACCGGAAGCCTGACCGAATTCCTCCAGAGCCTGCTCGGGGGAAATGTACTCAATATGTTTCATGCCTTCTCTCGCCGCCAATTGATCATTGAGGCCGGCGACAACAGAAGGGCTGACATTCTGTTCGAGAAAAACCGTAATCCCCGCCCCGCCATTCCAGCGCTCTCCCAGTGCCTGCACATTATCAATGACAATCAGCAGGGCTCCAGGCAGGGAGAGGGCAATCGCAATCACAAGCCCTATCATGATGCTTTGCAAGGGGGAGGCCAGCAAGTCACGCAAGCTGATTTTCGCCGAATAGGCATGGTGTGCCCGCCAGGAATCCATTTTGTTCTGCACACCGACTTTGGCAATTGACGCGCCTTTACCTTTAAGCCTGTCGACGCTGCGCTCCGGGGAAGGGGCTCTTTTTACCGACACTTTAGCCATTCGCGTCACCCGTTTCGGTAACAACCTGCCCGGCATGCAACACCATTTCCCGATAGGCCATTCTGTGTACCAGCTCCAGATCATGAGTAGCGATCAAGACAGTAACCCCAACCCGGTTAAAGTCTTCAAAAAGATGCATAATTTCAGCAGAGAGTTCGGGGTCGAGGTTGCCCGTTGGCTCGTCGGCAAGAAGAAGTGGCGGCTTGTTAACAACCGCTCTCGCAATGCCAACCCGCTGCTGTTCACCACCCGAAAGCGCAATCGGCAATGACTTTTCCCTCTCCAGCAAACCGACTTTATCGAGCGCTGCCCGGACACGGCGACCTATCTCACGGCGACTGTAACCACTGACCATCAGGGGCAGAGCCACATTGTCAAAGACAGTGCGATCAAACAACAGCTGGTGATCCTGGAAGACCACACCGACATTCCGCCTGTAGTAGGGAATGCGGGAAGCCTTGAAACGACCTATATTATGTCCAGAAACAATTACCTGGCCAACGGTAGGCCGCTCCATCAACATCAGCAGTTTCAGAAGCGTGCTTTTTCCGGCACCTGAATGCCCTGTGAGAAAAACCATTTCACCGCGCCCAACATGAAAACTGACCCGACTGAGCGCCTCGTGCCCTGTAGAATAACGCTTGCTGACATTATCGAATTTAATCATGCTTTTTTTCTGATTCACTCACAGAAGCAAAAAGCGCATCCACAAACCGGCGAGCATTGAAAACCTGTAAATCTTCAACGCCCTCGCCAACACCAACATAGCGGACCGGCAGACCCAGACGCTTGCATAGCGCGAAGATTACGCCTCCCTTTGCGGTGCCATCCAGCTTGGTCAAGGCGATACCTGTCACATTCACTGCCTGCTGGAACTGTTCTGCCTGTGAAATGGCGTTTTGACCGGTACCGGCATCCAGCACCAGCAATACTTCATGCGGGGCTGTATCATCAAGTTTGCCAATGACACGGCTCACCTTCTTCAGTTCTTCCATCAGGTTGCTTTTGTTATGAAGACGACCCGCCGTATCAGCAATCACAATATCAATATTGCGGGAACGGGCCGCAGCCACAGCATCAAAAATGACGGAAGCACTATCAGCACCTGTATGCTGGGCAACGACCGGCACATCATTGCGTTCTCCCCACACCTGAAGTTGCTCAACGGCCGCTGCACGAAAAGTATCTCCGGCCGCCAGCAGAACCGATTTACCCTGACGCTGGAACTGTCTGGCCATTTTACCAATCGTTGTGGTTTTCCCCACGCCGTTAACCCCGACAACCAGCAACACGAAAGGCTTGTGAGTCGACAGTTGCAACGGCTGTTCGCAGCTGACCAGCATATCAAAAAGCGTTTCTTTCAGGGCTTCGTAAAGCGCATCGGCATTATCGAGCTGTTTGCGTGCAACCCGTTTTGCCAGTTTCTCGATAACCTCCGTCGTCGCATCAATACCGACATCGGCCATTAACAACCGGGTCTCCAGCTCTTCCATCAGCTCGTCATCAATGACTTTTTTACCCAGCACCAGACTGCCGACACCTTCCGCAATCACGCTGCCGGTTTTTCCCAAACCTTTTTTGATTCTGGAGAAAATACCTGCTTTTTCCTGCTCACCGCTAACAGACTGCTCTTGGCCAGCGATGGCCGGGCTTTCAGCAAGTGCTGGCTCGGTGTCCGACAATGCAGAGGGCTCTCGCCCCGCAGACGCTTGTTCAACATTCCCGATCAATGCCGGCTCTGTTAATGATGACGCAGGAACACCGGAAGGTTGCGGCGAAATTTGTTCAGCAGGTGCACTGGTTTCAACAGACGATACTGCTTCAGCGGGTTTCTGCTGCCCTGCTGGGCGCCCCGCTTCTTCTGGCACAACTTCTTGCCCGGCCCGGTCTTCCTGCTTGACCGGTTCATGCTTCACAATCTCATCAGGAACTGCGGCACTCGCTTCAGAAACCAATGCTTCCGATTCTTCTTTTTTTCGCCCAAAAAGCTTGCCAAAAAAACCCTTCTTTTCGGCCTCATTCACCGGTTTTTCAGTCTCGGGCACCTGCTTGTGAACAGTTTTATCGACCACACTGGAAACATCGCCAGCTTCCGCTGACTCGGCTTTTTTGTCTTTTCCAAAACCAAGCATATTAAATCGCCTTGCTATTGTTTTGCGCGCTGAACGCGCTGATACAAATCGGTGTATCCTATCATTTATCTGCAAGTTTATAGAGCGCTAAAGCGTGAACGCAAAAAAACCGCAACAAAAATCATCCGTTCGAATTATCGCAGGACGATGGCGAAACAGCCGGATTCACTTTCTGCCCGGAGACGGCCTGAGGCCAACAGGAGACAGAGTCAGGGAAACACTCTTTAACTGGCTCTCACCGATCATCATGCAAAGCCGTTGCCTCGACCTGTTTGCAGGCAGCGGCATTCTCGGCATGGAAGCACTGTCGAGAGGCGCCAGCCAAATTGTTTTTGTCGAAAAATCGAATCAGGCTGCCAACACCCTTCGCTCAAACCTTGAACGCATCGGTGCCGAAAGCTATCAGTTGTTCAACACCGATGCAGAAAGCTGGCTACAACGCCAACACAATGGTGAGCAATTTGATATCGTCTTTCTCGACCCTCCATTTGCCCTTGACGGACTTCAGCACTTTTGCAACAGGCTCGAAGAGAAGGCACTGCTCAGTGAAGGCGCTTTTGTTTATGCCGAATCACCCTCACACAGCCGTGAAACGGTCACACCTCAAAACTGGAGAATCTTTCGGCAAAAAACTGCAGGTGATGTCCGTTTTTGCCTTTACCAGAGAGACGCTGTCCGGAAATAGTTTTGAGCTCGCGTTGCAAATACTTTAATATCATCCGCCTTTAATACTTTCGAGCCCTCAGCATGCGACGAGTAGTTTATCCGGGAACTTTCGACCCCATCACAAACGGTCACACCGATCTTGTCGAAAGAGGTTGCAAGCTGTTCGACAAAGTCATTATTGCCATTGCTTCCAGTGAAAGAAAACACCCCCTGTTCACACTCGATGAACGCGTTGATCTTACACGCGAGGTTCTCAGCCATTTGGACAATGTCGAAGTTTGCGGCTTTGACATTCTGCTGGTGGATTTCGTGAAACAGAAAAACGCTCAGGGAATACTGCGTGGTTTACGGGCGGTGTCCGATTTTGAGTACGAATTCCAGCTGGCCAACATGAACCGGGCTATACGCCCCGATGTCGAAAGCCTGTTCCTGACTCCCGCTGACCACCTCTCCTACATTTCATCAAGTCTCGTCAAGGAAATCGGCTCACTGGGGGGTGATGTCTCCAACTTTGTCCACCCTCTGGTCGTCGATGCCCTCAACCGGAAGTTCAGCGAAAAGACGAGATAACAACGGTGATACAAACTTCTCACTGTTTTGCCCATCCTCTCAAAACAGCCACGAAGCGCATCAACAAAAAACGGCCTTTCGCCCTTTCCTGTCTGGCAAGACAACAAAATGCTGCCCACCTGTTCCTGCTTCTCCTGTCACTACTCGCCTTCTGTGCCACAGCCAGTGAAAACCCGGCGCTACAATTCGTAACGACGCCCGGTGATTTCATCGCACCCGAGAGCCACTCCGGTACACGCTCCGGTCTTCCAGCCCGGTCAGAAGGTTCCCGCTACATGGCCGTTACCGCCAACCGCCATGCCACAGCAGCGGCCAGCAACATACTGGCCAAGGGTGGCAGCGCAATTGACGCCGCCATTGCTGCACAAATGGTGCTCGGACTCACAGAGCCCCAGTCATCAGGTATCGGTGGAGGAGCCTTCTTGCTCTACTTTGATGCCAGCCAAAAAAAACTGCATTACTATGACGGTCGCGAAACCGCTCCGCACAACATAAACGCCAGCCACTTTCTTGCTGGCAATGAAGCCATGCCGTTTCTGGATGCTGTTGTTGGCGGGCACGCCACCGGAGTGCCCGGCGTGCTGAGAATGCTGGAATACGCCCACAGACAACATGGAAAAATGCCCTGGCAACCCCTGTTTGACCCCGCCATACATCTTGCCCGTTCAGGCTTCGAAGTGTCACAGCGCCTTAATTACCTGCTGGAGAATTTACCCCAGGCAAACACCCCCAATGCTTTTACGCAATATTTTTTCAGGAATGGCCAGGCGCTTGAAGTGGGCTCGTTACTGAAGAACCCGGATTACGCAAACACACTCCAGTTAATAGCTGATCATGGCGTCGAAGTTTTTTATACCGGTGAAATAGCAAAAAACATCGTCAATACCCTCCAGGCTTCCGGGCACAAAAAAAGCAGCATGACACTGCAGGATCTGGAAAATTACAAAAGTCTTGAAAGGGCTCCCCTGTGCATGGACTATCGTGAATTCCGGGTCTGCGGTGCCTCCCCGCCTTCATCGGGTGGCAGCACAGTGCTGTCTATTCTTGGCATTCTGGAAAACTTTCCGCTGGCGAGCATGAACGAAGACATTTTCATCCATCATTTTATTGAAGCGTCACGGCTTGCTTTTGCCGACAGGAATGCCTATATCGCCGACCCGACAGACATGCCTGTTCCTGTCGAGCTGCTGATCAGCAAACCTTATCTGCAGACCCGGGCCTCGCTCATCAACCCCGCCAGAAAAACAGCAATTCCTGGCCCGGGCCAACCTGGCGCGGAACCCCTTGTCGTCAATGAAGGCATTAACCCGGAATTACCCTCAACAACACAACTGTCGATTATCGACAGTTATGGCAACGCCCTCAGCATGACCAGCAGTATCGAAACAGCCTTTGGCTCCCGGGTGATGGTTAACGGCTTTCTCCTGAACAATCAGTTGACCGACTTTTCGTTCCTGCCGACTGACGATCATGGCGGGCTCATTGCCAATCGGCCCGCACCGGGGAAACGGCCTCGCAGCTCCATGTCGCCCACAATGGTTTTCAGAAAAGATGGATCACCTTACCTCATCACCGGCTCCCCCGGCGGAGCCCGTATTATCGATTACACAGCACTGCACCTGACAAGAGTGATTGATCGTCATATCGACCCGTATGAGGCTATGCAGCTCCCGCATGTAATTGCGATCAAAGACACCGTGGAACTGGAGTTCAGCTCAACGCCCTACTCGGCATCATTGCTCTCCGCTTTGATCAAAATGCAGCATAAGCCGCTCATCAGGGCACAAAGCAGTGGTCTCAATGTTATTCGTGTACAGCATCAAGTTTACACAGGCTATAGCGACCCCCGCAGGGAGGGCCTTGCCCTCGGTGAATAACAAGGCCGATTAATCGGGGGGGGCTTATTTCTGGCAGGAAGGGCAAAATACGCTGGTTCGCTGGGCAACCCGAACATCCTTGAGCAGCCTGCCACAAACCACACAGGGCAAGCCTGCTCGACCATAGACTTTCAGGGTTTGCTGAAAATACCCTGGCTTCCCTTGCGGATTCACAAAATCCCTGAGCGTACTTCCGCCTGACCCGATTGCATTACAAAGCACGGTGACAACCGCTTCTGCGAGCAGGGTATATCGCTTTCTGGTGATTTTTCCAGCAGGTTTCAGCGGGTGAATACCCGTAGCAAACAACGCCTCGTTCGCATAGATATTACCAACACCCACAACAACTCGACTATCCATCAAAAAGCTTTTCACCGGTAAAGTTCGCTTTCTGGAAAGCTCGAACAGGTAGTCTCCGGAAAAATGTTCTGACAGGGGCTCAGGCCCTAATGAGGCCAGCAGTTTATGTACCGAAGGGTCACCTTCCACCCAAAGCACAGCGCCAAAACGCCGAGGGTCATTGAAACGCATGACAAAGCGATCGAAAGTAACCTCAACATGATCGTGTTTTTTCAGAGGCTCGCTGTTATCCACCAGTCGCAAACTGCCTGACATACCCAGATGCACCAAAAGGCTGCCCCCAGAGAACCGAAACAAGAGGTATTTTCCCCTGCGCTCAAGTGCAAGCAGTGTCAATTCATTCAGCAAGACTGATAAACCGGGCGTTACAGGCCAGCGAAGCTTGTTGTTAAAAACCCTGACTGCGTTGACCTTGCAACCCAGCAAATGCGGTTCAAGCCCACGACGGGTAGTTTCTACTTCAGGTAACTCGGGCATGCAATGACTGCCTCACGACGGTTTTTTCATCAAACTACTCTCAGTCAACTTTCGCTCCTCAAAAAAAAAACCCGGCAACTGCCGGGCTTTTTCATTCTGCAGGAAATTACTTGATCTTGGCTTCCTTGTACATAACATGCTTGCGTACAACCGGATCATACTTACTGATCTCCATTTTTTCAGGCATGTTGCGTTTGTTTTTATCTGTCGTGTAAAAATGCCCGGTACCCGCAGAAGATACCAACCTTATTTTTTCGCGTGCGCTTTTAGCCATAACATTTACTCCTAGAATTTCTCGCCACGGGCACGCAGGTCAACCAGAACCTGTTCAATACCCTTCTTATCGATGATACGCATTCCCTTTGCAGATACTCTCAATTTAACAAAGCGCTTTTCAGACTCAACCCAAAAGCGATGCTGATGCAAATTGGGCAGAAAACGACGGCGCGTGTGATTCTTTGCATGGGATACATTATTGCCGGACATGGGTCGTTTTCCGGTAACCTGACAAACTCTGGACATGATTTTACCTATTACAATTCGTTTTGGGGAAACCCCGCTTAACCCGCTTGCGCTTGCCGATGACCATGAAACCCTGAAAAACAGGCCCGGCATTACGGAAGACAAGCCTCGAAGCTTCAACAAAGAAACTTCAAAAAAAGAGCCGCGTTTTATACCAGAAGCCAATGACGATAGCAAGAAAAAACAAATCAGGCCTCAGCATTCCTATAAATACCCCCGCTCGGCAAATGACACAATTTGCCCGTCCCCTATTACCATATGATCAAGTACGCGTATATCAACCAACGCCAGAGCATCGATCAGCTTCCGGGTAATATGTCTGTCTGCTGCACTCGGCTCCGCAAGCCCGGATGGGTGGTTATGCGAAAAAATGACTGCAGCAGCATTGTGCTGCAAGGCTGACTTTACAACTTCTCTGGGATAAACACTCGCACTGTCAATGGTTCCAAAAAACAATTCCTCACAGGCTATGACCCTGTGACGATTATCCAGATAAAGGCACAGAAAAACTTCCCGGTGATACGCTCTCATCCGTGATGCAAGGTATTGCCTGACCTGCAGGGGGCTGGACAGGGCACCCTCTCTTTGCAGTGTTTCCAGCAGATGGCGTCGCGCCATTTCCAGCACGGCCTGTAACTGGGAAAACTTGGCGGTCCCCAAGCCTCTGGCTTTCGAAAAACACTCAAGGTCAGCTTCCAGTAAAGGACGAAGCCCACCAAAAGTAACCAACAACTCTCGGGCCAGATCAACAGCAGACTTGCCGGCAACACCGGTTCTCAGGAAAATCGCGAGTAACTCTGCATCCGAAAGCGAGGACGCACCTTTCAACAGCAGTTTTTCTCTTGGCCGCTCTGCTTCAGGCCAATCCTTGATCGTCATTTCCACCTCCTTATGGAAACAGGATTATTGAAAGACATACGAAACAAGTATTTTGTTTCGAAATTCTCCAATCCGGTGTTATCTTAACGCTAATTTTTGAAGTAATCACCAACTCACTCATGAAACCACTGCTCAACAGGCAAATCATTCTCGGCGTTACCGGCGGCATCGCCGCCTATAAAAGCGCCGAGCTGCTGAGAAAGCTACAAACAGCAGGCGCCGATGTTCGTGTTGTAATGACCAAGGGAGCAACCGAGTTTATCACCCCGCTTACCCTGCAAGCCCTATCGGGCAAACCGGTTCACCTGGCGTTACTCGATGCTGACGCAGAAGCAGCGATGGGTCATATCGAGCTCGCACGCTGGGCAGATGCCATTATCATTGCGCCGGCAAGCGCAGACTTCATTGCCAGACTGGCGAATGGCGAAGCCGGCAACCTGCTGCAAACACTTTGTCTGGCCAGCCCGTCACCCATTGCCATTGCGCCGGCCATGAACCAGCAAATGTGGGCATCGCCCGCCACACAAACCAATCTGGAGACGCTCATTGCCCGCGGCATCCGGGTTTTTGGCCCGGCAAACGGCATACAGGCTTGTGGTGACACAGGCCCGGGGCGCATGCTGGAACCGGAGGAAATCGCCGATTTGTCCTGCAAATTATTCGAAACAGGTCATTTACAGGGGAAAAAGGTCGTCATCACGGCCGGACCAACGCGGGAGGCGCTTGACCCGGTGCGCTATATCAGCAACCAAAGCTCCGGGAAAATGGGGTATGCGCTGGCACAGGCCAGTATTGATGCTGGCGCGGAAACCTGGCTGATCACAGGGCCAACGAATATCACCCACCCTGCAAAGGCAAGGGTCGTCAATGTGGTTTCAGCACTCGATATGCACCGCGAATCACTCAATCTCGCCGACAAGGCAGATGTGTTTATTGCCACCGCTGCTGTTGCCGATTATCGTCCCGCCATCTTTTCTGATCAAAAAATCAAGAAAACAACTGACGACACCCTGCAAATTACATTGGTAAAGAATCCTGACATCGTTCGTGATGTGGCCTCGCTCGAAACAAAACCCTACACCGTTGGATTTGCCGCTGAAACCGAAAACCTGATTGAATATGCAAAAACCAAACTCCTGCAGAAAAATCTTGATATGATCATTGCCAATGATGTTTCCGGTACTGAAACCGGATTTAACAGCGAAAACAATGCAGTAACAGTAATCTGGAAAGACGGGAATGAATCCTTTCCTGTCACCAGCAAAAAGAAACTGGCTATCGCCATCATCAACCTCGTAAGCAAACAATTGCGTTAACCTTTTTTCAGGAAGGCATAAACAGTGAAACTCGGCAAAAAAAAGCAACCCGAAAATGCGGAACCACAAAAACCCGCTAGCCCAAAAGCTACAGCACCCATTGCGGGTGATGAGAATGTGATAAAAAAAGAAGCCCGCAAATCTTTTTATAACATGCTGGGCATGCTGACATTACTCACAGCAGCGATGACAGCAGCGCTTTATTTCCTTTTTGTTATCCAGATCAACAATAATTTTACCGATAAACTTTCCAGTGAACTGGCTAAAGCTCAGGCGAGCTCACTCCAGACACATATCAGAATACTCTCGGCGCATATGCAGGATATGGCAGCCAGTACAAATATTGTTTCTGCACTGGATCAGCGCAATTATCCCGAGGCCCTGCTGCAGGCAGAAAAGCTGCAAAGCGAAATGCCCTATGCGGAGAAGGTATTTATCATTCCTGCAGGTCTGGCAGATGACTTTATCCTCAGTTTTTCAGAATTAAGCATGGTCAGGAAAATCGAACGCAAGGAGACTTTTATTCCTGAAGCCATTGAGCGCGATGGCACCTGGTTTCTCAACATGGCCACGCCCATCATGAGCGAACAGTCTTTCAAAGCGATTGCCGGTACACTCTTCATTTCCTACCGCATTGACCTGTTAAAGCAACCGCTATTATCTCTGGACCCCGAAATGGGCGACACTACACTGATCCAGCAATTTCCGGGAGGTGAAGCCCGGGTAGTACTGACAACAGGGAAAGCCAAACCGGAAAACAACCTGAAATCAGGCGTCAATGCGAGTGTTGCTGATTCTCACTGGACAGTGCTGCTGACACCTTCCCCCAAACTGAAACACATGTCTGTCAGCTCTCCCATGGTGCTGGCTGCCAGCATCGCCCTCTATTTGATTATCCTGATGGTTATCTTGCAGCGGTTCTTCCAGCAACTATCCAGCAAATTGCGAACAGAAGTTGCGCCTATCCAAATTGCCTCTGCGAAATCCATCAGCAAAGTTGAGAAAATCGAAAAATCCATCGAGGAGGAAGCAGAAGAAGAACTGAAAAGAAGGCAAAAGCTGGAAGATGCTTCCATCGCTTCCCCTATATTCCAGCACAACGACATGCTGGATGTAGCAGAAACTGAAGACTCCGCCGAACTGGATGACATGGAGGATTTAAGTGATATCCTCAACCTTGACGATTCACTGCCCGAAGAATTTGACAGCGGTGACATTTTCTCCATGGAGGCCAGTGATTCCACAGCAACTGCAAACACGCCCGCCGCGGAAAAATCCGAAAAGATAGCACCCGCCGCCCCTGCTGCGCCAGCCCCGGCAAGCCGGCAAGGTCGCTCCATCAACCCGACTATTTTCCGCGACTACGATATTCGCGGCAATGCCGACCGGTTTATCGGCAATGATGATGCCTACGCCATTGGCCAGGCTATTGGCAGCGAAGCTCTTTCAAAAGGTGAAAAAGTTATCGCCGTCGGCGGCGATGGCCGTTTGAGCACACCCCGCATCAAGGAGCATTTAATCAAGGGCATCATCAGCACGGGTTGCGATGTGGAAGATATTGGCAAAGTGACTACACCGCTCATGTACTTCACTACCACCACCACTACCACCATGTCGGGAGTCATGGTAACTGCCAGCCACAACCCTGCCGAAGACAACGGCTTCAAAATTGTGATTTGCGGCAGAACCCTCGCCAGTAACGACATTCAGAATATTCGCCAACGCATTGAAAGCGGCAACATCAACAGCGGCTCTGGTACGCTTAAAACGCTGAATATCAACAGTGCCTACATGGATCAAATTGCTGCCGATATTGCACTTTCAGGTAACCTGAAGGTGGTGATTGATTGTGCAAACGGCATTGCCGGTGACTTTGCTCCCAAACTTCTTGAGGAACTTGGTTGTGAGGTTGTGCCGCTCTACTGCACAGTGGATGGATCCTTTCCTAACCACGATCCCGACCCCAGTCTGTTGTCAAACCTGGATGACCTTGTTGAAAAGGTCAAGGCTGAAAACGCCGACCTCGGTATTGCCCTTGATGGTGACGGCGACAGAATTGTCG
>JAGRJA010000397.1 GCA_020443005.1 Pseudomonadales bacterium | reverse complement strand
TGAAAAACATCTTTTGTACAATTTTCATCAAATCCACAGGCCGAAACGAGCGCAGAGAGAACCATGAAATCTCTGCGTAATCGGTGGCTCAAAGGCAAGCCAATGTTGTCGAAATCAAGTTTGTAAAGTTCATTTAATAAATCTCCCCACGCTTTTTCGTAGTCCTCTTTTTTCTCATCTAGTTTCTTCTTAACTTCATCTACTAGCGTCGTGTAATGCAAACAATCAGATGATGACTTGGTTGCCTCTTCGTTAACCTGGAGTTCGCGCTGAAGTTCTTTTTTGCTTGCTTTGGGGAAACGAATCGAGAAAGAACGATCAATAAGCTTTGGACTGAGATCCATTGTGCTCTCATCCGCGTTGAGTGTTCCGAAAAGGGACAGGCCATTAGGTAGTGGAAATTTATTTGGGAAATTGCCAATTATCGCTTTTAGTTTTTCTAGTCGGGCGGCGTCCTTGATCGACAAGTCACTGGCTTGAGCTTGAGCTTGAGCTTGAGCTTCAGCTAATTTTTCATATTCATATGACAATGCTGCAAATTCAGTTTCGCTATATAAGTGCAAAGTTCTCGTCGACTTGAGATCGGAGCTGCTCTCTCGTTCAAGTATAGATAACACGTCGCTGAGGTAGTTTTCTACCCGAGCAAGGTTCATTTCATCAAAGCAACACAAATGAATGTCTTTATCTTCCCTCTGCCAAAATGGCATCTCAGTGGTCAAGGGCCCTGGTCGAAAAATGCTCTCAAGCGGGTCAAAATAGCCGAGTATATCAGCTGGTTCTATCCATGCAGGACGAGTAGGAATAAGTGAAAATTTTTTAGAGCCAATAATATTTGCAAGCCTTCGTACGCCTGAGGTCTTCCCTACACCCACTGGCCCATGAAGCAGAGTAAATGAGCCACACAGCGCTGATGCGAGACTACAGAGGAACACTGACTTTTTCAGTAGTTCATCCTCCGTG
The DNA here is from genome assembly GCA_020443005.1 of Pseudomonadales bacterium. Lineage (GTDB taxonomy): Bacteria > Pseudomonadota > Gammaproteobacteria > Pseudomonadales > UBA7239 > JAGRJA01. Next base: position 5,235 of record JAGRJA010000397.1, on the reverse strand, counting down.
ATAGCAGCTTTCTTATCCCATAATTCAGCAGTTTCCTTCAACGTCAGGGATGGCTTGGTATTTGAGTTGGCTTCATTTTCTTTTGTGACAAGTTGTGCAAGGTATGGGCTGACCTTGCACAATGTAGAATTGGCTTTATCAATCTCTTTTTGCTTTTCTTTTAGTTGATTTTCCTTATCTTTAATTGCTTTCGCTAACTTATTATTTTTCTTAATTTTATTCTCACTTTCTGGATCAGATATCGCTCGAAGGCATTCTGAAACGTAAGAATATGGTGATAAAATTAATTTTATTAGCTCTTCTTCAGGTTTCTTTTCACCAGAGTTGATTTCTGTCAGCCTAGCTATTAATTCATTTACTTTTCCATCTATGTTGTTAGATGATAATAATTTTAGTTTTGAGAAGTCATTTGTTTTTTTTGTTTCTGGTTTCTTGCCTGTAATTTTGAAAACTTCTTTAAGTAAACTAAGTTCATCTACTCGCTTAAGATACTCATTCTCATCAATAATCTTAGGATTATTTGCGAGAGCATTATCGCAATCGCGACGTTCTGACTTTGTACCAGGTCGATTCCATTTAAACGTGATGTGCTGCCCCGTTTCTGGTTTCTCAATTTCGTGTCTTTGCCCACTTATGTAAAATTTTTCTATCTCCTTACCTTGTTCTATAAGTGGTTGTGCTATTTCACATTTTATAAAAATGTCCTTATGGTCATTCGTTCCTGTAACTGTTCCGGGCAAATCATGTTCGCTGTTTGTTAACCAATCAAGGTAGTTTTGAGGGTAGTCTTTTTTTTCAGTGTTCACCTGTATTCCCCAATTTGATTTTTTGGTTTCGCTTACTCTGCCCAATTCAAGCATTTCAGCTCAGCGCTCAATATTTTACCGACAAGCTGATCTTATTCAGGTTATTTTACCCTGCCGCCACCCTGTGATGCCAAGCATATTTATTGCCTAAGCCTATTGGGCTTCCACTATTTTCATGAATTCATCAATAATGGCTTCCCATGCATAAGTATTAAACTCGAACCCAAATTGATAACCTTCACTGCATATATTGATACCTATGATGAATATTTAGCTGCCAAACAAGCTCGCCCAGTCTTCCTGTGAATTTAACACATTGAACACAATTGCTGGTGCAGGCTAGATTGACATAATGCTTTAACCAGATAAAAGGGATACACTCCCACCTTATTCAAGATAGGGCAACAACTTAAAAGACCTCAAGATTATCTCGGTTTTTCAGCTTTCTCACCATAGAGCGAGTCGGCTCTTTTAAAACAAGATTTCAGTTCATTACCGATTTCTTCCAAGAAGCTTAATTGTTCCCAGGAAACAAAACCCAACAGATACTGATCACCCTTATTTTCTGGCGCTTTGTTGCTGTTGATCAATTCTTTTCCTACGCCTGCCGAAGATTTAAAGGAAGGTGATTTGAAATATTTACTAGATGCCAGCACTACAAGATATATCTTCGGCACTTTTTCAATTTTCATTTGCTGAAATAACTGCAAGACAAACTCTTTGTCTTTCTGAAACTTTTCATTCTGCCCTCTATGCAATCCCTGTTGCGCTTTGGCTTCTATAATGACAATCTCATCATCTGAGAACAGACACAGGTCAAAAGTTCTTTTTTCTGGAAAACAATCTTTCTTTGCCTTACCTTTATTAAAGTCTCTTATTGAAAGTATGTTTTGGCAATAAAAAAGCATATCCCGATAGAAACAGACTTCATACCCAATGTCCCAATACTTGGTTTCATCTAAAAGTGAAAAATCATTGTCAAAACCTTCAATTGGCGAAGCCGCATCTTTCAAAAACTTCACGAAATCTTTAGTTTTTTCAGGATGTTTAATCTGCTGATAAAGCTCCGCGCAAAAATAGCGCTCATCGCGGGTGATCTCCTTCCAGCGCTTATCTCCAAAATAGCTGATCATTTTCTTCCCCCTATTCTTTTAACATTGTTATTAAATGTCGATAAAGCTCGACCATCGCCAGTGTATCCCGCTCGCAGTAGGCCAACAAGCCATCTTCCAACGCTTTGCGCTCATCGACACTATCGCTCGCAATCAGCTTGTTCCAGGCAACCTGGGCATTGGCGCCGCCGCTCACTTTAAGGTTGTCATAGCTGAGTTCGGGGCAAATCACCTGCAGCACTTTCTTGATGGAATACGAGCCCTTGAATGCCAAATGCTCGTAGTAAGCTGCGTAGACTTTCATCAAGTCAAACAGGCGCTTGACCATGCCATTGAGTCGCGGTTTGTGTTCGGGATAATGGATCGCCAATTGTTTCAGAACCAACTTTTCGAAACTGCGGTTCCAGACGATGATACTTCCCTCTTCCCCAATATCTTCGAGTAATTGTTGCAGCAGTTCGGGCTGAGGGTCTGTAGTGGCATCGGTGTGCAGGAATTCACGGTGCTGCAACTCACCATCGGGCGATTCGAGAATATGCAGGCTGTATTGAAAGGCGTACTGACGAAAAGCCTTGTGACCAGGGAAGCGCGGAATGGCCGGGTTATCAGCCTCGAAATCGAGAAAGTACAGGGGGTAGCTCAAGCTTGCCAGGCTTTTGCTGATTCCCTGCCGATTGATTAGCACCTTTTTATTCACACGCGTATCAACAAAGTGCCGCTGTTTTGACGACAGGGGAAAGCCCTGCGGAATATCAGCCAGACTGACTATACCGGCTTCCTCCAACTGCTCAAGCCTTGCCGGATTACCCGACAGGTTGGGAATATCGTAGATGGTATCTTCCGGCATGCCTTGCCAGCAGTGCGAGTAAAAATCGCAGGCATAAGGCTTTTTGCAATGCACACCCGGTGAAACATCGGGGCAAGCCTTGCTGTTCATCACATTTTTCAGTGCCTCAACCTGACTGCCGACCTCGGGCAGGATTGTTTTCACTTCAGCGGTCACATCGGTACGGGTAAAGAAATTCTCCATTGCCTCATAAGGGCAGCCACTGGTTACATGCATCACCTCAACCCGCCCTACTTTCAGACCAGCTTGCTGCATCACAAACTGCTGCAGGGCAAGATCTTCAATATACACATCTGTTACTCGCGTGGACGATTTAACCTCAATCAGGCACCACTCGCTGGCACTGAACCTTTCAATCACATCGGCGACAATCAGCACTTCATTGATCTTGAAGGCCGCTTCAAAGATCCGCGTTTCACCGTTTTGCAAATGGGCTTCGGTTTCTGCAATGGCTTTGTCGGGGTTCTTGTAATCAAAGTCGACCAGCACACCCCCGTCAAAATATTGGTGAGCCAGTTCACCCACCTCGGTTCCCTGGCTGAATATGCGCTGGGTGGACTCATCAAAAGAAGATAATTGTGGCCGCCAGGTTTTCAGCCACAGCCGTTTTTCACATTGCAGCCCGGTGATATAGCGCGATTTGGAAAGGGTTCTACTCACTGTGTTGTTGTACTCTCATTTTGTTCTCAACAGGCTTTTGTAAACGGGTTCATTTCGGGGTGTTCTTTTCTTTTGTGCTATACGCTTCATCCAATGTCGATCGGCAGCAATTTTGCGCTCAATACTTTTGAAACCTGGTGACAATGGGTGATTGATCTCCTGCCGCAGTAGCCAGCTACTCAATCGACGGACCAGGCGTGTATCACCCTGCAAAACTGCTTTGCAAAACTCAGGGATTTCTGTGTCGATTCTCCACAAGGGCTTCGCTGTACCCCGATTCGCCAACTCATTCTGATGGTAATACTCATCATCCCAGTGTGTTTCGGTGTCGAGACGCCAACCTCCACCCTTCAAGCGAGCAATAAAAAACGCATCTTCCTGCTGATGCCACATACCGATGAAAGCATTGCGTGCAAAGATGGCGTAGAGCGCGCCGTCTAGCAGCTCGGATTTTTTGAGGTAGCCTTCAAAATCGGGATAAACAGCATACGGGTCTTGTGACATTGCCAAGTTCAGCCCCATTACGCTTGCAGCATCGCAAACACCAGATTCAGCAGATAGGCAACCGCAATCGTCATGAAGGCAGCAACCCAGAAACCATCTGCTATCCAGACACCGACAAACCACTTCACAAAAGTCGCCGGTATTAACCCAAATGCGGTCCAAGTCATCAGGCCTTGCATATTGGCTTTCTCAGGGTTTTCACCCCTGCGCCTGGCATCACGCATATCCATGAACCAGAAAGCGGCCCATCCGATCAAAACCAGCAAACCCGCAAGCCATGGTAATACATCCATTATCAACCCCCCGATTTATAGAACACTCGGCAATTCAATTTCGAGATACTTTTCATTTCCCTTGCACCAACCCAAATAAAGTTGCCTGTCACTTACCCCGGAAACGAGGAAAATATTGTTTGTGATTTGCTTACAATCCAGCTCTTCGCAAAATGTCAAAAACTCATCTCGCCATGATGAAGTCTTGCTGAATGAATGCACCAACATCACAGCGACAGGCGCATGAAAAGCGCGAGCCGTCAGCAAGGCTGAAATGGAGCGATGTAATAACTGGTAACGAATATGGCCTGAAAACCCCTCGGTTTTGCCAAGCTCACTTTCGAGATAGTGGATGCGTTTGAGCTGCCCTTGCGATGCCCCTTTTTTCTTTTCAGCAAGCGTTGGACCAAATGGCTCCTCTACTTTTGCCTCAACGCCCAACACGACCAAACCCTCATCGTTTCGAGTGAGCGCCAGAATATCGGTCTGCGATGGCCTGTCGCCACCTGGCAAATCCACTTCCCACTCCGGTATAGCCATCAGCAAATCAAGATTGGCCAGTGCCGGGATATTGGCTGAATGTAGTATCGCCATAATCTCAGTGGGAAGATGCGGATGATTATCCTCCCAACAAGCAGCTGCAGACATTGCAGAGTAACCTTTCTTCCAGTGAAGCTTTGGCTTGCCAAGCAGGCGTTGCCAGTCAGAACCACTTTGAGTGGGCACAAAAATTCTTTTCATTTACTGTTCATCCTGTTCATCTTCCTGCCAATAATATTCCGCCATCCAGCCGGATTGCTCTCGCATCCATGCCAGTAGTGTTTCATCGCCCAGCACTTCTACATTGCCACCAAACGCCAACAACCACCAGCGTAATTCCATCGTGTCATCAACGGTTGCTGTAATCAGCAATGTGGATTCATCCTCTTCTACTGCCTGCTGATCTTCAGACAAAGGTATTTCGAGCAAGTGGCTACCCGACCAGTCAAAAAAGCGTGCCTTCAGTTGCAAGGGCTTGTCACCGATTGGGTAGT
>JAGRJA010000033.1 GCA_020443005.1 Pseudomonadales bacterium | reverse complement strand
TTCGGGTGGTGAGCAGCAGCGCGTTGCCATTGCCAGGGCAATCGCCAAAAATCCACAGGTGTTATTGTGTGATGAGCCAACCGGCGCGCTCGATTCGCAAACCGGAGTTGTGGTGCTTAAGGCGCTGCAGAAAATCAATCGCGCGCTTGGTACGACTACGGTCATCATTACCCATAATGAGGGTATAGCGGCAATGGCAAATCGTGTGATCTATCTTTCTGACGGGGAAATCAGCCGCGAGCAAATTAACGAACATCCGGTTGAACCGGATGCCATTTCCTGGTGATGCAGAATCTCAATAAAAAGCTCTGGCGTGAATTGTGGCAAATGCGCAGTCAGGTGCTCGCGATTATTCTGGTGATTGCCGGTGGCGTGGCCGTGGCCATTATGAGCTTGTCTACCTATGAATCCCTCCACAAAAGTCGCGAACAATTTTATCGCGACTATCACTTTGCCGATGTCTTTGCCAATGTGAAGCGGGCGCCTGTCAGCGTGTTGAAAGCTGTTGAAGCGATCGATGGTGTAGAGGTCGTTGAGCAGCGTGTTATCGCCCGGGTTAATCTCATTGTTCCCGGTCTTGATGACCCGGCCAGTGGGCTGATGATTTCCCTGTCTGAAAAAACACATCTCAATCGATTGCACCTGGTCAAGGGGCGTTTATGTGAGCTCGGCAACGATCGCGAGGTAGTAATCAGTGACGGGTTTTCAAGCGCCAACTCCCTTGAACCGGGTGACAGTTTCACGGCGATTATCAATGGTCATTTGAAAAAGCTACGAGTGGCTGGCGTTGCGCTTTCTCCTGAATATATCTACCAGATTCAGCCCGGCGCGGTGTTTCCGGATTACCGGCGTTTTGGGGTGATGTGGATGGATGAGCAGGCCCTGTCCAATGCCTACGACATGGATGGCGCCTTTAATGATGTGACTTTGACCTTGCAGCCCGATGCCAGCCTCAATACTGTGATTTCAGCTTTGGATAATGTACTTGAAAAATGGGGAGGACAGGGTGCCTATGGGCGCGAGGATCAACTCTCCAACCGCTTTCTCAAGGAAGAATTTCAGCAACTCAAAACCATGGCTTATCTGTTCCCGATGATTTTTCTCGGTGTCGCGATGTTTTTGCTGTTTGTCGTGCTAACACGCATGGTGCAGGCACAACAGCAGATCATTGCTGTATTGAAAGCGTTTGGTTACAGCAATTTTCAGGTTGGCTTGCATTATATGATGATGATTCAGGTTGTTGTATTGCTGGGCATCATGGTGGGGGTGTCGGGTGGTTTGTGGCTGGGTCAGGGTATGACTGCGATTTACACCGAATACTATCGCTTCCCTGAATTGCTTTATCAGATAAACCCGATGATGCTGTTGGCTGTTGCGTTGCTCACCGTATTGGTTTCGGGGCTTTCAACCCTGAAGGCAGTGTATGCGGCTGCAGCCTTGCCGCCGGCAGAAGCAATGCGACCCGATATGCCGGAAAGTTATTCGTCCGGTGTCCTTGATGCGTGGATGCAGAAAACCGGATTTACGCAGCCTATGCGAATGATCTTGCGCAACCTTCAGCGTAAACGCCTGCGTGCTTTGTTAACAGTGACAGGTTTATCGATGGCTTGCGCGATTCTGATGGTCGGTAACTTTCAGCAGAATGCTGTGCGTTTTATGGTGTTTGTGCAATTTGAACTGGCACAAAAGCAGGATATCGAAGTTACGCTTAACGAGGTTGTAGCGAGCAAGGAGTTGTCTGTCTTCCGTGCTTTGCCCGGCGTGTATCAGGCCGAAGGTCTGCGCAGTGTGCCGGTGAAACTGAATTTTGAGCAGCGCGAATACCGAACGGTTTTACAAGGCATGCGTGACGACCTTGATCTGAAAGTCATTCTTGATAGTGCGTTGCAAAAAAACCGTATACCACAACAAGGCGTGCTGGTTACCGAGCATCTTGCCAAAAAACTGGGTTTTACTGTGGGTGACCAGGTATGGATAGAGTTGCTGGAGGGTGTGCGCGAAAAGAAAGCAGTGACAGTATCGGCACTCAGCACGGAGTACCTCGGTCTGGGTGTTTACATGGATCAGTTTGCCCTGAATCGCTTGATGGGCGAGGGCCCGGCATTCAATAGTGTGTTACTGCGAATAGACAACGCACAGGCGAGCGATATTTATAAACGCTTGCGGGAAATGCCTCGGGTCGCCGGTATTAATCTCAGGGAAACAGTGATTAAAAACTTTAATGACACCCTTGAAAGAGTGCTGCTGACTTTTACAGTGATTAACGCCTGGCTGGGTGGTGTGATTGCATTTGGTGTGGTCTACAACACCGTGCGTATTGCGCTGGCAGAACGCCAGCGTGAGTTGGCCAGTTTGCGGGTGCTGGGTTATACCCATGCTGAAGTCAGCCAGATATTGCTCGGGGAGTTACTGATTCTTTTGCTGATCAGTATTCCGCTGGGTTTTGTGCTCGGAAAAGGTTTGTGCCAGTTTCTGGTGGATGGCATGCAAACCGATCTGTATCGGGTTCCACTGGTATTGAGCCCGTATACCTTTTCTTTTTCAGCATGGGTGGTTATTGTTTCTTCACTGCTTTCGGCATTGATTGTCTGGCAAAAGCTTAAAACACTGAATCTGGTCGAAGCATTAAAAACCCGGGAGTAACACATGTTTTCGCGTCGTTCATTTATCTTCTCGTTATTGGCTATTGCTGTCGGATTTGCGTTATTTTCGGGCTTGCGTCCGGCACCGGTTCTGGTTGATACCGAGCAGGTGAAAACCGGCGTGTTTCGCGCCACGATTGATGAAGAAGGTGTCACGAGAGTGAAAGATCGCTACCGGATATCTGCCCCCGTTTCCGGCTACTTGCGTCGGGTTGACCTGGATGTGGGTGATCGTGTTATCAAAAACCAGTTGCTGACCGAGCTCGAACCGCTTCGTTCTGATGTGCTTGATCCGCGTCGTCGTGCAGAGGCCGAGGCGCGGGTATCTGCTGCCAGAGCGGCCTTGCAAAGTGCAGAGGAAAAAACGGCCGCCGCTAAAGCGGATGCCGAGCTGGCCGATGAAGAACTCGCTCGCAAGGAACAACTCAGAAGTAGTCGCTCCATTTCGGAAGACGAGTTAACCCGGGCAAGAAAAGAGCAGCAAAGAACGGCAGCTGTACTCCGCTCGGCCAATTTTGCTGTGGATGTTGCGCGTTATGAACTGGAAGCCTCAAGCACACTTTTGCAATATTCAGCCGCACAGGATTCCAGTACTGTGTTAAAAGAGCGTGTTGCCATTTTATCCCCGGTAGACGGCTCGGTATTAAAACTTTACCAGGAGAGTGAAGGTGTTGTGCAGGCGGGTGAGCCTTTGCTGGAAGTGGGCAACCCGACAGCGCTTGAAGTGGCCGTGGATGTACTGAGCTTTGATGCGGTGAAAATCACACCGGGGATGCAGGTGCGATTTGACCGATGGGGTGGTGAGCCCTTGTCCGGTACGGTGAGACTGATCGAGCCCGTTGGTTTTACCCGCTTGTCAGCACTGGGTGTGGAAGAGCAGCGTGTCTGGGTGATTGTCGACATTACCTCGCCATCATCGGAATGGCAGCGGCTGGGTGACGGCTATCGGGTAGAGGCCTCGTTTATGCTTGCAGAGCAACACGCTGTATTACTGGTTCCGGACGCCGCTCTTTTTCATCACGACAATGGCTGGGCTGTTTACCGGGTAAAAGACCACAGGGCTGAACGCGTTCGGGTTATGCCCGGAAACCGGAACGGTTTGCAGGCTGTTATTCTGGATGGACTTGAAGAGGGCGACGAAATTATCGTTCATCCGGGAGAGACGCTGAAAGAGGGTACAAGTGTGAAGGTTCGTGAGTAATAGACTCAAATCCGCAATGATAAAAATGAATTATGTTGAATAGATGGAATGACACAGAGGTATGACATTGAAAAAAGCAAACAGGGTGTTGGGCAAGTGTTTTATCGGTGCGCTATTGAAACCGTTTTTGATCACAGGGCTTGTTGTGATGCCTGCTGCCGGGTTACTCGCGCAGCCTCCCTTGGGTGCACCGGCAATGAATGCCTGTAAAGGCCAGCAGCAGGGAGTGCGATGCAGTTTTGAATCGCCGCACGGCAAGGTTTACGGCAGTTGTCATGCCTTGCCCTACAAGGGGCAGGGTATTTGTGTGCCGGAAGACCGTAATGCCGCTGGCCGGGGAGACCCTTCAGGTCTGCAACAAATGAAACCGGGTCGGTTTCCCGGCAGTCGTGAACACAGGGTTCTTCAGTCAGATGGAAGCCCTGACTTGCTAAAGTCCTCGGTCAAACCACCGGTCAAAGGCTATTTTGATGTCAGTATTGAGGATGACTTCCGGGTGCTGAAAGCAAATGGGATACCTTCTCACGAGACCGGACGATTTCCGAATACCGGTAACCCCAATGCGATCAAACCGCA
>JAGRJA010000396.1 GCA_020443005.1 Pseudomonadales bacterium | reverse complement strand
TGAGAAAGCCCGACATCACCGGTGGGATGGCTGATCTTTGCAAAACCCTCTATCTGTGCGAGCAGATCCTGCCGCAAACCCGCGCAATCAAAACCGGCTTTTTTCAGCACCGCTTTCACTGTGCTGCCCTGCTGATCCAGCATGGCCAAAAACAAATGCGCTGGCTCAATCGCTGTATTGTCCTTGCCGACAGCAATTGACTGTGCATCCGAGATCGCAGACTGCAACTGACTCGTTAATTTATCCATTCTCATGAATTTGAACCTCAATCGTTAATTCTGCAGATTTTATGGGGGCTTGCCACGAGGCTTTCAAGTAAGTAACAAGGTTTTCGAAGGTTAAACAGATTTTTTTTGATACCTGTCATCACTTTCTGTTTGTCTATAGCAACCAGATAAGGCTCGCGATTCGCCCGGTGCTCTCCCCGTCACGCCGGTAGGAATAAAAGCGCTCACGCTCACTGAACGTACAAAGTTCGCCACCAAAAATATGTGTTACACCCTTTGATATCAACCTGAGTCGAGCCATTGACGGCAAATCAGCAAAATAATGCCCTTTTTTTTCTGAAGAACGGAAACATGACACGGCATTGCCGGAACACTGTTCCATTCCGGTCAACAACAAGCGATAAACATCTTCACCAATCTCGAAATGGTCAAAACCGATACAGGGCCCCAGATACACCAGCAAGTGCTCGGGTGGTGAACGGAATTGCCGAAGTGTTTTTTCAATGATGCCAGCCTGCATACCTCGCCAGCCTGCATGAATGGCAGCCACCTGGGTACCCCCGGTATCGCAGACCAGCAAAGGCAGGCAGTCTGCCGTCAATACCGCACAGGCCTGTTGTTTTTCAAAGGAAAAACTCGCATCGCATTGATTGTCGCTACCCCAGGGCATCACGCGATTACTGTGTGTTTGTTGCAGCCAGAAAACACCGGGAATCGACAGTTGCCCGGAAAGAAAACCCCGGTTTTTTTCGACCTGCACACTGTCATCGCCGACATGAGTGGCCAGATTGAAACCGTCATAGGGAGGCAAGCTACCCCCTGGAAAGCGCTGCGTAATACAGGAACCGACATTAGCTGGAACCGGCCACTCAGGCACAAACCACGGACAAGTTTGCCCGCCACTCACACTGCCTGCTCCTGCAAGGCCCGCAGCAAATCACACATGTCTTCAGGCAAATCACTTTGCCACGCCATCCCTTGCCCGGTTTCCGGGTGAATCAGGGCCAGTCTCGCGGCATGCAATGCCTGACGGGGAAATGTCTGCAAGATTTCAGCAAGCTCAACCGAAGCTGCCTTCGGCAGGCGTGCCCGCCCCCCGTAAGTCTGATCACCCACCAAGGGGTGATGGATCGATGCCATGTGCACCCTGATCTGATGTGTTCTGCCGGTTTCAAGCGAAACGCTCAACAGGCTGTGTTGCTGAAACTGCTGATCAACACGGTAATGGGTAATGGCCTCCTTGCCCCCCACCTGAAGCACAGCCATGCGGGTACGGTGGTGCGGATGACGACCAATATTGCCCTCTACCCTGCCAGCACTTCTTACCTGCCCCTGCACGACGGCAGCATACTCCCTGCTGACAGAACGCGCCTGTAACTGTTTCACCAGGCTATGGTGAGCCTTCAGCGTTTTGGCCACGACCATCAGGCCACTGGTGTCCTTGTCGAGTCGATGAACGATGCCGGCTCGCGGCAGCAACTCCTGCCGCGGATAATGATAGATCAGGGCATTCAACAAGGTACCGGAACGATTACCTGCAGCGGGGTGAACCACGACATTGACCGGTTTGTCCAGCACCAGCAGGTGCTCATCTTCATAGACAATATTCAGGGGAAGGTTTTCAGGCTCCCATTCATCACGGGTTTCAAGCTCGACATTAATCAAAAGCTCGGCACCCTGA
>JAGRJA010000395.1 GCA_020443005.1 Pseudomonadales bacterium | reverse complement strand
TCCGATCCTCAGCAGGAGGCGAGATACAAGCATTTCATCAGTGTTTTGCGTTGTCCGAAATGCCAGAACCAGAATCTTGCGGGTTCAGATTCGGCGATTTCAGGGGATCTGCGGAAAGAGCTTTTCCGATTACTGGAAGAAGGAAGTTCTGATGAGGAGATTATCCGTTTTATGACTGAGCGTTATGGCGATTTTGTGCTTTACGATCCGCCAGTCAGAAAAGAGACCGGTTTGCTCTGGTTTGCTCCACTGTTCCTTTTTCTCGCAGGTCTGGTTTTTGTGTTTTTTCATATTCGATCCAGATCCGCCTCTGACTTCAAAGACAACATGGTATCCCTGACTGATGCAGAAAAGGAACAGCTCGAAAAATTAACCGGTTCAAATAAGGGTGGTCATGACTAGTTTTTGGTTTGGAATGGCTATTCTTGCCATTTTGCTCTTGCTGTGTCTTTTCTATCCGCTTTTGGCTGCTCGTAAAACAGGTTTCTTTTTTAACCGCCACAGACAGTCAGAAATGGCCTCCAATGTTGAGCTGTACCAGGAGGCATTGGCCAATCTTGAATTACAACACCAGAATGCCGAAATTGATGAGCCTGTCTATCAGCAGATTGTCCTTGAGCTTCAAAAGCAATTTCTTGTCGATAGCGGTGAAGCTGCTTCAGCTGATAATGGGGCAGCATTTACTTCCCGTAGTGATGGGGCATCCTTTTTTGTCATGGCGGGCCTGGCCTTGTCAGTCATGTTGTTTTCGTACCTTTTCTATATGAAGCTGGGTGCCTACAAGGCGATCAGTCTTGAGAATGACTACAACACCTATCTGCTTTACCATCAACAATCGCTAAAGAAAGGTGAGATGCCAGAACCCGGTCATTCTGAAATGCTCGTTAAAGCACTTTCAGACAAGGTCGCTGCTGACGAGACGAATGCCGGGTATCGTTATATGTTGGCATCGCTTTATGTAATGCGTAATCAGTTTGATCTTGCGGCTGAGAATTATAAAACCCTGCTCATGGCTAACCCGGCTCAGGAGCGCTTGCTGACGGAGTATTTACAGGTTTTGTATTTGTTGGCAGGTCGGCGTGTCAATGAACGCGTGAAGTTTGTTGCCGACAGGGCGCTCGATTTAAACCCTCACAATCTCGATGTGCTGGGTTTGTTGGCGATGGATGCCTACGAAAATCAGGCATACCAGCAAGCTGTTGATTATTGGCGCAAGATGCTGGTTGTTGTCGACGCGGATTCAGAGAGGGCCCGCATGATTCGCTTTGCTATTTCTGAAGCTGAAGCACAATTTTTGAATCCATGACATTGTTTTTTACAGGTGTGCATTACTACACATTTTGACTTTTGTTGCGCTGCAATACGCTGTCGCACGGTGTAGAATGCCGCATCTTGTTGTTGATTTTCTCAATGCTGCAAACGGGTCTGGTTTTGTTTTATAAATAAAATCAAATGGATAGTGAGTTTTATTAAAGTGAATTATATTGATTTAGCCAGGTGGTAGAAATCCATGCGTTTGAAGAGTATCAAATTAGCCGGTTTTAAATCTTTTGTTGACCCGACTGTCGCCACATTTCCCAGTAACATGTGTGGTGTTGTAGGCCCAAATGGTTGCGGAAAATCTAACATTATTGATGCCGTACGCTGGGTCATGGGAGAGTCTTCTGCTAAAAACCTTCGTGGTGAGGCGATGACTGATGTTATTTTCAATGGCTCCGACAATCGCAAACCGGTTGGCCAGGCCAGTATTGAACTGATCTTTGATAATTCTGATCACCAGATCACGGGTGAATACGCCAGTTATAACGAAATTTCCATAAAACGCATTGTTACAAGGGAAGCTATTTCTACCTACTACCTTAATGGCACCAAATGTCGCCGAAGGGATATTACCGATATATTTCTGGGTACCGGGCTTGGCCCGAGGAGTTATTCGATTATTGAGCAGGGCATGATATCCCGTCTGATAGAAGCCAAGCCGGAAGAATTGCGGGTGTATATTGAGGAAGCCGCCGGCATTTCAAAATACAAGGAAAGACGCAAGGATACTGAAAATCGCATTCGCCGAACCCGGGAAAATCTGGAGAGACTTACCGATATTCGCGATGAACTGGAAAGGCAGTTACAACATCTCAAGCGACAAGCTGCTTCAGCGGAGAAATTTGCCGAGTTCAAAAAAGAGGAAAGACAACTCAAATCACAATTACACGCACTG
>JAGRJA010000394.1 GCA_020443005.1 Pseudomonadales bacterium | reverse complement strand
ACTTTTTCAAACGCCAAAAACAGGGAGCAGGTACTGGATATACAGCGTGATCATCAGGTGCTGATTGATGCAAGCATGCGCCTTCTCGATAAAAACGGCACCCTGTATTTTTCGAGTAATTTTCGTAAATTCAAACTGGATAAAGCGCTGGTTGAGCGGTATGACATTGAAAATATAACAAAAAGCACACTGGATCCCGATTTTAGCCGACAAGTGCCGATACACCATTGTTGGAAAATCACACACAAGCAGGACAAGCAGTCATAGTCCAAGGTGCGCAATGATATGAAAAAAGAGGCTTTCCTTTATTTTACTGAAGATTGTCACCTCTGCGAGCTTGCCTCAGCAGAGATTGAGCATTGTCCAATTGCCAGCACCTATGTCATTGAGAAAGTTGATGTTGCGTTCGATGACAAACTTTTCAAGCGCTATGGTACACAAATTCCTGTTTTATTTTGTGCAGGCCAGGCGTTGTGCTGGCCCTTTGATGAAAAGGCCATCACAGTTTTTTTCGAAAACATACAGAGGACTGCCTGATGTCACCATTTTGGGTGATAGGCCTGATTATCCTGGTGGCACTTTCCTCCCTGTATCAGGTTATGCCGAACAAACGGCAAAGAATGCAGGCCAGATTGCGACAATACGCGGCTGAGCAAGGTTTGCGTACCCGTCTTATCCTTAAGAGTTATATTGACGACAAGCGCTATCATTGGCACCCGGGGCTGGTCAGTTATGCTTTGCCGTGGCAGGACAAGGCATTGATGGAAAAAGCCTGCTCTTCCGGAAAGCAAGCCATACTGTTGGCCAGACCGGCCAATGACAGTTTTGAATCAAGCCCCTGCAACCTGATTGTGATGGGGGCGAAAGCCCGTTATTCCGCACAGGAGCTTGACATCATAGCCAAGCAAGGCAATGCGACCCTGTCGGTGCCCATTATTGCGGTGGAAATCAATGCTGAAGGCGTCGCTATACATTGGCTTGAGCAAGGCTCAGTGGAGACTATAAAAAAAATTGAGGCGTTCCTGCGTTGGCTGCAGACATATTTGTCGACGCAACTTTAAGTCATTATATCCTTATTTATCATAATGTTGCGATGCATATCTAAAAGTATAAACAGGTTTGTCTGAAGCGGTTTGACAAGCGCGCTTTCAAAATTAAACCTTGACCTTGAGCCGCGCAGACCGTATATATTCGCCCCCTTTAGGCATCCAGCCATCATTTTATTTCAACCTCTTCAGAGATTCCTGAGTTATTTATGGGTAAATCGCTAGTTATTGTCGAGTCACCGGCTAAAGCAAAAACGATTAACAAGTACCTTGGCAAAGACTACATTGTGAAATCCAGCGTCGGGCATATAAGGGATCTGCCTACCAGCGGTTCCAGTGAATCCGATCCCAAAGCGCGTGCTAAAGAGGCCGCGAAAACGCGAAAGATGACTGATGAAGAGAAAGCATTACACAAAAAGAAGAAAAATCGTGAGCAATTAATTCGACGAATGGGCGTCAACCCGGAGAAGGGTTGGGAAGCGCGTTACCAAATTCTGCCCGGCAAGGAAAAAGTGGTCGATGAGCTGAAAAAACTGGCAAAACAGGCAGACCATATCTATCTCGCAACCGATCTGGATAGAGAGGGGGAAGCCATTGCATGGCATCTGCGGGAAGCCATTGGTGGTGCTGAAGAACGCTACAGCAGAGTTGTCTTCAACGAAATCACCAAAAATGCCATTCGTGAAGCCTTTGAACATCCCGAACACCTTAACCTCAACCGGGTAAATGCTCAGCAGGCTCGCCGGTTTCTGGACCGGGTTGTCGGCTTCATGGTCTCCCCCTTGTTATGGGCAAAAATTGCCAGGAGTTTGTCTGCGGGCAGGGTGCAATCGGTTGCAGCAAAGCTGATCGTTGAGCGCGAACGGGAAATTAGGGCTTTTATACCTGAAGAATACTGGCAGGTATTCGCTGATCTGAAAACGGCTTCTGATGAATGCGTCAGCTTCCAGGTAAAGCTGGAAAATGGCCAAAACTTCCGTCCCAATGCGGAAAAGGAAACCCAACTCGCCGTTGAAAAACTGAAACAGGGGCTTTTCAAGGTATGCAGTCGTGAAGACAAGCCAACCCGCTCAAAACAACCAACGCCTTTTATTACTTCAACCTTGCAGCAGGCTGCCAGTACACGCATGGGCTTCGGCGTCAAAAAAACAATGATGTTGGCACAGCGTCTTTATGAGGCCGGCTATATCACCTATATGCGAACGGACTCAACCAACCTGAGTGAAGAGGCTGTTACCGCCTGTCGTCAATTGATTGAGCGTGATTATGGAAAAAACTATTTACCCGCCTCGCCCAACCGTTACACCAGCAAGGAGGGTGCACAGGAAGCCCACGAAGCAATAAGACCCTCAGATGTAACGATAAAAGCTGATCAGATTCACGGTATTACCGATCGAGATGCAGCGCGTTTGTACGAATTGATCTGGCAGCAATTTGTTGCCTGTCAAATGGTCCCCGCAGAATACACCAGCACACGGATCGATGTAGAAAGTGCGGGTTTTATCCTTCGGGTCAATGGTCGCGTCATGCGTTTTGATGGTTTTACACGGGTGCTCCCTGTTCAAAGCAGTAAAAAGGAAGAAGTGACGATTCTCCCTGATATCAAGGTCGGGGATACGCTGGAGCTTGTCCGCATTGAACCTTCGCAACATTTTACAAACCCGCCACCACGCTTTACCGAAGCCGGGCTGGTCAAAGAGCTTGAAAAACAAGGCATCGGAAGACCATCAACCTATGCCGCCATTATTTCGACCATTCAGGACAGGGGGTATGCCCGTTTACAGAATCGTCGTTTTTATGCCGAGAAAATGGGTGATATTGTCACCGAGCGTTTACAGGAAAGTTTCGAGGATTTAATGGATTATGGTTTTACCGCCTCCATGGAGAAAAACCTTGATGCCATTGCAGAAGGTAAAAAAGAATGGCAGCAGGTGCTTGACGCTTTCTACAGCGATTTTCAGCAGAAACTTGAAAAAGCTGAAGACAGTAAAGGGGGAATGCGCCCGAATGACCCCACAAGTACCGCGATCAGCTGTGATAAATGTGGTCGCCCGATGCAGATAAGAACAGGAACGACCGGCGTGTTTCTGGGTTGTTCAGGGTATGCACTACCGCCGAAAGAACGCTGTAAAAATACAATGAATCTTGTGTCCGGTGATGAAGTGGTCAGTGCTGATGCCGATGAAGAAGCCGAAAGCAGAGTGTTGCTTTCCCGTCATCGTTGCAAAAAATGCAATACCGCGATGGACGGTTATTTGCTGGATGAGAAACGCAAATTGCATATTTGTGGCAATAATCCTGATTGTGACGGTTATGAAATCGAAGAGGGCACCTTCAGGATAAAAGGTTATGAAGGCCCGGTGATTGCGTGTGATAAATGCGGTTCTGAAATGCAACTGAAATCAGGGCGCTTTGGCAAATACTTTGGGTGTACAGCTGATGGATGCAAGAATACCCGTAAATTATTGCGCAATGGGGAAGCTGCACCACCCAAAATGGATCCTGTTCCCATGCCCGAGCTGGCCTGCGAGAAAGTTGATGATTTCTACCTGCTAAGGGATGGCGCATCAGGGCTTTTTCTTGCCGCCAGCCAGTTTCCGCGAAACCGGGAAACCAGAGCGCCACTGGTCGAAGAGATTCTGCCGCACAGGCAGGAAATCGATCCGAAGTACAAGTTTCTTTTTATTGCCCCGGTAAGCGACCCCGATGGGGTTAAAACGGTTATTCGTTACAGTCGAAAAACCAAAGAGCAGTATGTACAGTCTGAAATTGATGGCAAGGCAACGGGTTGGAAGGCCTTTTATACCGGCGGAAAGTGGGTTGTGGAAGACAAGCGTAAAGGTAATTGATTCATTGATGGAAATACCGGAAGACTCAGCAGAAACAATGCTCGATATCGTTGATCTGGGTGATGGGCGTTTTGCCTTGTGCCCAGCCGGTGAGCCAGAATCGCCATTTATTATTCTTGAATTCTCTCAGTCCTCGCTCGATTTTTTAAAGGGTGAGGACTTGAATGCCGCCAAGGAAATGTTCAAAACGGCTATCGAGTTTTCAGCCAGGTTGAACGAAAAACGCGCAATGATAGAAGAACTTGGCGAGGGCGATTTTACGATCCATTAGCCTTGGAATCGTCTTCTTATTTGGCAGCAGCCGTTAGCAAAATAACAGAGGAGTGCCCCTCCAGGGCGGCACATTCCAGCTCCTCGTAGAAGCTCTCGTCAATTGAATCCGCCAGCAATACGACGAGATGGCTGTTTCCGTTACTCAGCGCGGCAAGCGTCATTTTAAAGAGCGATGAAGCATCCTGCTCGTTGACCAGCATCCTGATGCTTGAAAGATTAACGCCGTATTCGAGCAACAAATTTTTGTCCAGTGAGCGCTGGCCGATCCAGCTCACCCAGCGTCCTTCATTGTTAAAGCTGTGATAGGCAAGCAAGGGGAGGAGTATGTGGGTCAGATCATCCAGTGTGTTCTTGAAACGCAAGATATTGATGGCGCTGGCTGCTGATGCTGTTGAGGCTTCCAGCTCGGGGATGACAGAAGGACTTGATCCTGTGCTTGTCGATTGTCGAGTATCGGAGCAGCTATTATTATGGCCTGATTCGGGAAAAAGATCGGCAGCCGCGTTTGCATTCAGAGGGCTACTTGCTGATTGGTCATTTTTCACTTGCCGATTTTCAGGTGCCGCTGGCTTCGATTGACTGCTCACAGCCTGTGTTTTAGCGCCGATTGTGTTTTTCAGGGTGTGGTTTTCACCGACTGTATCCCGATTATTGTTTTCCTGAGTTTTTGCCCCCTGCTTGTAGGTTTGTTTTCCGGGGCGAGCGATTGGCTTTTCCTGCCGAAGCATCTTTTCATCGACTTCATGGGAGGTCTCTACCGTTGTAAACATGCTTATTTGCAACATGATTATATTCCTCTGCGAATCACGCCAACACTCAAGCCTTCAATTGAAAAATCCGACTCGCGCAAATCGACATTGATTACATCAAAGTCAGGGTTTTCAGGCAGTAATTGTACCTGATGGCGACTTTTTCCCTTTCTGAAACGCTTCACGGTCACTTCGTCATCAATACGAGCAACAATAATCTGGCCATTTTCTGCCTGATGGGTTTTATGCACTGCCAGCAAGTCGCCATCAAGGATACCTGCATCTTTCATGCTCATACCACGCACATTCAGAAAATAATTCACTTTGGGGTGAAACAGGTTTTCGGGTACCTGACAATAATCTTCAATGTTTTCCTGGGCAAGTATTGGCTCTCCGGCTGCAACACGTCCCACGATGGGAATCCCTTCGGAATGCTGTTCGGGAAGTCGAAGTCCGCGTGATGCTCCTGGTACCATTTCGATAGCACCTTTTCGGGCCAGTGCGCGTAAATGTTCTTCAGCAGCATTAGCTGATTTGAAACCTAATTCTTCTGCAATTTCTGCCCGCGTAGGCGGGTAACCCGTGTCATCAATGTAGTTTTTGATCAGGTCAAGGATTTGCTGTTGTCGACCGGTTAGTGCCTGCATGGTAAAAACCTCTGTTTCTTTATACAGTATCTGTGATTATATACAGTATTATTTTTAATCCGCAAGTCTTTATTTTTCCCGACTTTAATTTACGCTAACGCAACTATATACTCATTTCCTTTTCGTAAAGAGAAACCCACCATGCATGCGGCCAAAGTTGCTGAAGCCTGGCGCGTTCTGAGAATCCAGTCAGAGCTTGTCGATGGTATTGAACACCTCACCAAGCTGGGCCCCGCTGTGACAGTTTTCGGCTCGGCCCGGCTTGATGAAGAAAACCCCTTTTATCAGGATGCCCGAAAGCTCGGGCGTTTATT
>JAGRJA010000393.1 GCA_020443005.1 Pseudomonadales bacterium | reverse complement strand
CATCCGTTATTGATGCCACACAAACATTGTTATCTATCGCATTCAACAACACAAAATTTTACACCCTATCCCGGCATCGATTTACTTTGGCATTTCATATTCTGATACAAAAAAATACAGGCCCGGGCTAGATTGCCCCTGCCGGCAAAGTATCAGCGGGCAAGAGGTTGTCGATCAGGGTTTGCAGGTATTTATCATCTACCGGTTTGTTCGCGATCAATACACGGTAATAAAGACAACCGAAAAGCTGATCGAGAAACACATCCCTGTCGAGCTTGTCACTTAATTGCCCCAAAGCCATTGCGTGGGCAAGATCCCTCATACCGATTTCACGCAATTTTGCAAAAAAACCTTCATAGAATTGCTCCCTCAGTTTCTCATCGCGCTGACAGTCGGCAACCACGCCTGAAATCACTTGTGCCAAATCGCCCTGCAACATGTTTTCATGGCAGGCTTTCAGGCCTTTTAACAGGTGGCGCCTGATGTTCTTTCCACTGTACTGAAACTCGGGCAAATGAAGTTGCTCCATCAAAACATCGATGGCCAGTGCCAGTTTGTTTGGCCACCAACGGTAAATCGTCGCCTTGCCTACACCGGCTTCGGTAGCAATGGCTTCGATACTCACCTCGCCGTAGGGCTTTTCCCTGAAGAGTTTCAGGCATGCGGTAATTATCGCATCGTGACTGGCCTGACTTCTTGGCCGGCCCACCGCTGCAGCTGCAGTAGTAGTAACACTCATTCAACTTAACCTCTGTGTTGCATCAATGCCGGAATACAATGAACTTGATCATTGCGCTGGCAATCAGTAGAATAGCAATAACGATACGCTCCGTTCCGTTAGTTTTCAAGTCCGTTTCCCCTATCTGTTAATGCGTATCGACAAGCCCTTAAAGAATCGCCAACATGGTCTCCCAACCTGTTCAACCCTTGAAGGAATCGCTGAATGTGGGTCATTATTCCTGTAAAAGATCTCGATAAAGCGAAAACACGGCTTGCCGGTTCACTCTGTTCTGAAGAAAGGAAACAATTCTGCCTTGCCATCCTGCGCGACCAGATTGCCGCATTGAAAAGCCTGGCGGCGGTCAGCCATATCATTTTACTGAGCCGCGACAAAAGCTGCAGAGAACTGGCCGCCGAGACTGCCATAGAATTGCTCACCCTTGAAACGGACACCGGTTTGAACGAAGGGCTTACGGCAGCTCTCGAAATACTGTATAGCAGGGGCTGCAGACAGGCGATGATTCTTCACGGCGACATTCCTCTTCTGGGCAGCGAAGCCATTGGCAAGCTCATTGACATCCACCAGACATCGGGCGGGCTTACGCTGGTTCCTTCCAATAAAAAAGACGGAACCAATATCATGGCAATCGACCTTCCCCTCAAATTCAGGCTTAACTATGGTGCAAGCAGTCTCGACAAGCACATAAAAGAAGCCGGGCAAAACAGCATCGGTTACAACATTGTTCAAGACGACAATCTTGGTCTGGATATCGATACCGATATCGAATTCAATACACTGGAAAACACAAAACAGATACCCCATCATTGCGCACACTTCCTTGAACTGAGGCGCCGGAAAAAACAGGAGAACACGGTTGCCGACAACAGGAATACCGATCCCGTTTTGCAATCTATAGCCACTCTGTGAGCCAACAAGAAATGACAGAAGATACATTTATCAATACGCTGGTCAACCGGGGGCTGCATGGGGAGTTACCCACTCACGCGGAAGCATTACACCTGGCTGAAATTGACTGCTGCCAAGCGCTTGATGACGCAGCAGCGAAACTCAGGGATCACAAACATCCCACGGTCATCACCTATTCCAAAAAGGTCTTTTTCCCCTTGACCCATCTGTGCAGGGATGTCTGCCACTATTGCACTTTCGCACAAACACCAAAACATGTGGAACAACCCTACCTGACAATCGAAGATGTTATCTCCAACGCCAGAGAAGCCGCAGCCATGGGCTGCAAGGAAGCTCTCTTTACGCTGGGTGAAAAACCTGAACACCGCTACAGCACGGCAAAATCAGCACTGAACAAGATGGGCTACCCCTCAACACTTCACTATCTGAAGGATGTAGCAGAAAAGGTGTTTACAGAAACCGGAATACTGCCACACCTGAACCCCGGTTGTATGACTGCCGAGGAATTGCAGATGCTCAAGCCAGTCGCCGCTTCAATGGGTATTATGCTGGAAAGCGGTGCAGATCGACTTTGTGAAAAAGGCATGCCGCATTTTGGCTCTCCCGACAAAGTGCCCGCTGTACGCCTGGCAACACTCGAAGAGGCTGGCAAACAAAACATTCCATTTACAACGGGCATACTCATTG
>JAGRJA010000392.1 GCA_020443005.1 Pseudomonadales bacterium | reverse complement strand
CGACAGCCCGAAAAGGCAACCTGCTGTCTTCACTGGCCATGTTCATCGCCATTGTTGTAACCCTGTGGGATCAACAAATCATCAACTATACCTGGATTATTCTGGGTATTCTGGTGGGTGGTGCTATTGGTGCATGGGCTGCCAAAACCGTTGAAATGACAAAAATGCCGGAAATGGTGGCTTTGTTTAACGGCTTCGGTGGTGCAGCGAGTTTGCTGGTTGGCTGGGCAGCGCTGTTCGACGGCGACCCTTCCACATTCGCAAAATTCACCATCATTCTTTCAGTGTTAATCGGGGGCGTGACCCTGACCGGCAGTATAGTCGCCTGGGGCAAACTGAGCGAAAAAATCAATGGCAAACCCATTCAGTTTAATGGGCAGCAAATGGTCAATGCGGGAATTGTCGGCATAATCCTGCTGGCCTCTTTCACTTTTGCACTTGGCGAAGGGGTCGGCTCCACAAGCTTTGCACTGGTGTTGATACTGTCACTGGTTTTTGGTGTGATGATTGTCATACCCATCGGTGGTGCCGATATGCCGGTTGTTATTTCCCTGTTGAACTCCTACTCCGGCCTCGCCGCCTGTGCCGCCGGTTTTGTACTCAACAACAACCTGCTGATTGTTTCCGGCTCGCTTGTTGGTGCCAGCGGTATTATTCTGACCAACATTATGTGTAAGGCCATGAACCGCTCGCTCAGGAATGTTCTTTTCAGCGGTTTTGGCGCTGCAAAACAGGCCTCAACGAAGGTTGAGGGCGAGGTCAAGCCAATCAGTGCCGATGATGCCTACCTGATCCTTGAGGCAGCTCAAAGTGTCGTATTTGTGCCTGGCTATGGCATGGCTGTTGCTCAGGCACAACATGTTGTAAGGGAGTTGATGGACCATCTCGAAGACAATGGTGCTGAAGTCAAATTCGCCATCCACCCGGTTGCTGGCCGCATGCCCGGACACATGAATGTACTGCTTGCCGAAGCTAATGTGCCTTATGACCAGCTGGTTGAAATGGATGACATTAACCCGCAGATGCCCAGTATGGATGTCGCCATCGTTATTGGTGCAAATGATGTTGTCAACCCGGCAGCTAACGAGGATAAAAACAGCCCGCTTTATGGCATGCCTGTTATCAATGTCACAGAAGCGCGAACTGTCTTTGTGTTGAAGCGTTCAATGGCATCCGGTTTCTCCGGTGTCGATAACCCGCTTTTCTTTGGCGAAAATGTGCGCATGTTGTTTGGTGATGCCAAGGAATCCATCTCACACATTGTGGGTGAATTTAAAGGCTGATTACCGCCAACCACAACATCAAAAAAGGTCGCATGGGCGGCCTTTTTTGTTTCTCTCCCAAATAACAATGAATCACGCTAATGACAGAGCACATTGGGATGCCCTGGAGAAAGCCCGACCATTCGCACTCACAACAAAAACATTCTCGCTCATTTTCGAATCGTGCTGCACCCGAACAAGCAGTAAATACCGAAGCAATGGTAAAGACCAAACCCGTTTTCACGAAAAATACATATAGCACTTATTACAGCTGAAAGTTAGTATCGACAACACACCCTCTTTGGAAAAAGCAGAATGAGTGTCGATATCGCATTACCGGAAAATTATATATTCTCAACCGATATTACTGTTTATATCAATGACCTGGCCGGCGGTTTGCATGTTGGCAATCATGTACTGATTTCTTATCTGAATGAAGCACAAATGCGCTTGATCAGCGCCCTTGGCTTCCCAACCCTTCTGGTCAATAACTGCATTACTTACAATGTCGATTTAACCGCACAATACCGCGCCGAAGCACGCTATGGTGACCCGATTTTTATCCAGGCTGCCATTTGCAACTTACAGGAAAAAGGCTACGACATTATTTTCAGAATGAGCAACAAAAACACGGCAAAAGAAATTTTACGCGCCAAAGCAGGTATGGTTTTTGTGGATCAGAAAATGGGTAAAGTAGTGTCAATTCCGGATGCTTTTATAAAAGCAATCAATAACATGGCATCGTAAAAAATCGCACAAGGCTGCTTTTATAAAATTTCCCCCCGACATTTATAAAAGTGCGTTTAACCTGGTGCCAATAACTCAAGCACACGCATATCGACTCCCATCTCACCATCAACCCTGAGTGGTTGAATACAAACATGGTTCGCACCGGCGTCCCAGTGCGCCTGGATACGCTCACGGATTCGCTGCTCATCACCCCAGGCAACAATGGCGTCAACCAGTTTGTCGCTGCCGCCATCGTCAAAGTCAGCCGGTTCAAAACCCAATTCCTGCAAATTGTTTTTGTAGTTGTCCAGGCCCAGATAGGTCGCCATGTGTTTTCGTGCAGCAGCTCTGGCTTTTTGCGGATCGTTTTCCAGCAACACTTTTTGCTCCGGGCATAACAGGGGCTCAGAACCCAGCAAGGCTCTCGCCCGCTTTGTGTGCTCAGGCGTGACGAAATAAGGGTGGGCGCCACTCGCTTTCTCAGCGGCCAGCTTCAGCATGTTCGTGCGCAAGGCCGCCAGTAAAACCGGCGCAGGCTTTTCAGGTGGCACGCCCAAATACAAGGCCTTATTCATGGCATCGAGATATTCACGCATGGTTGTTACAGGCTTGCCATAATTGTGGCCACGCAAGTCTTTAACCATAGGGGGATGAGAAACACCCAGCCCGAGTATAAAACGCTCTGCCGCCAATTCCGCCACAGTATGCCGAATGGCGTTCATGGTCATGGCATCCCGTGCATAGATATTGGCTATACCGGTGGCAAAAACCAGCCTTTCGGTTTTCGCCGCCATAAAACTGATGATGGAAAACGGATCCCGGCCTACAGCTTCCGGTATCCATAATGCACCATAACCCCATTCCTCCAGTTTCCGGGCAAGTGCTACCGCTTCTTCCGCCGTTAACTGATCAATAAAAGACCAGACGCCAAGCTTCCCGATGTCCATCTCATCCACCTTTCAAGAACAAACTATGCTTTGGTATATTTGTCGAAGTCGCTAAAGAAAGCGAATTCCATCATCCCTGCGCCCTTATCATTACCGAGTGTAAAAGTAGCAGGCGTTTCGATCAAACCCCACATTTTATCCTCATCACTGGCTTTGTAGGTCACATGTTGTGTAACCGGGTCTTTACCCTGAAACATACCGTGACGCCAATCGTGCTCAAAACCATAACCGGTTCCTATGGTGAGGTAGGTTTGCAGATGCGGGGTCCCCCGCAACTCCAAAGGGCCTCCAGGCGCGTCGGGAAAACGCACAACACCTTCCCTGATTCGGGCTTTCAGGGGGGCAGCATGGTCAAACACATGATCGTGAACAGGCTTGCCCAACCACTCCGGTTCCCGCTTGGGGTCTTTCCAGACGCGCATGGCTTCTTCATTGGTGCGCGTTCCGTCATTGTTTTCATTAACGATATAAAGCAGGGCATAATCTTCAAACAGCACTGGAAAATAATTCCACATCCCTTCCATTGAGGGTGTGCCGGTATGAATACCTTGTGGTTCTGCTTCACCTACGGGTCGAATACCCCAACTGCGATCCCGGCTTCCCAACCATCGATCCGGCGTAATTTCATAGTGTGTACCTCGCACACTCAAGCGCCCCTTCCAGCGCCCCATCTGGGCGAATCGCATGGTGTCGAAAAGCACTCTCCCCTGCTTGCGAATATAGTGGCGCGGCTCAAGGAAAGGATAATGCTCGCCTTCCCAGATCACATCCATCTCAATACCCGAATCATTTTTTTCAAGCACTATTCGCAGTTTTTGCAAACCTTCCAGCACTTCAATGCGGAGTGGTCCGACAGCGATATCCGCACGGTCTTCGATCACCTGTGAAGCGCGAACGACTTCGTGCTCATCACCGTAACGCACCAGTACAAAACCATCCTGGACACCCAGTGTCGGATACTGGCCCATACCGATAACAACGAAAATATCTTCGTTGCCGCAATGCATGTTGAAATAGTATCGATCATAAAAATTGCGATCACTTGTCGCCACATGTCGAACTACATCGCTTATCTGGTGTATCGGATAATCATCCATTTTGGAAAGCATATTCAACTCCATCATCTTCCGGTTAAAGCGTTCAGCTTTTCTGTCTTGCTAAAGCGGCGAACAACATCATTTTTCTCTCATAGGCACATCACCCCTGAAATAGCGGGTTTCTATTACCTGCCTTCATTAATTGGCAAACGCTTTCAGCATTTTATTGAGATAATCCACCTCAAAGCCCTTGCCAACATTCTCGGTATTTCCATTGACCAGCCCCATTCTTCCCAGAATCAGCGCGAAACGGGTTGCCGCATAAACCAGATAATAACCAAGGTTTGAAATGCCAAGCCCCGTCAATTCAGACCAGTATTGCGCACTTTTCTGACGACCGGGAAAACCTTCAAGCGGCGCTACGCCAAGACCGACGCTGAAAAGTTCATCCATATATACCCACCAGGCAAGATCCTGTAGAGGGTCACCCAGCGACGCCATTTCCCAGTCCAGCAAGGCTGCAACCGCGTTGCTTTGCTCGTCGACAATGATATTTGCCATTCGGGCATCACCCCAACACAAGCGCATAGCCTGTTGTTCAGGCCTGTTTTCCTGCAACCAGCACAAGGCCTTTTCGACACTTTCATGGCAAAGGTCACCATAACCCCACATATAGTAGTTCTGCCAGTAGGCCAGTTGATCATTCAATGATTTCGGAAATCGGCTCTGCTTTACCGCCTCCATTAAAACGGGATTGTCCTCCAGCCTGACATTGTGAACACGGGACATTGCCTCAATGCCTGCATACCAGATTTTTCTGCGCGTTTCTGGCACGCTTTGCTTGATCCAGCCATCCATATGATAGGGAGGAATATCGGGTGGAATCAAACCCTCGGTTTTCTTCATAATGTAAAAGGGCATACCCAGAACGGCGCCATCATTCTCCTGACCGATAATATGTGGCACAGGAACAATCGCCTTTAGCGCCTGCATCAAACGGCATTGCATGGGCAGGTCATAGTCGGGAAAAGCCAGCTTGTCGCCTTGAGGCTGTATTCTCGCTACCAGTGACAAGGTTGGTGAATCTTTCCCAATACGCGCGTCGAACATCAGGGTCACATTCGACATTCCGGTACCTTCAGGTATCTTCAGGACAGGGATAATCGTCTGCTGTCCAAGTTTTTCAGACAACCAGCGACTCAAGGCAATACGAACACCTTCCGGGTCATCCAGAGAAGGTGTTGGTCTTTTATCGAGCCCATCTTGGCCACCCGAAGCGCTTTCACTCGCAGAATGCTCAACAACCATTGATTCTCCTCACTGCCCGCATTGAAATGAAAAATCACCAACAATGCGCAAATAATTTAACAACATGAATATAGTAGATCATATTTAATGAACAGTGTTAAAATATTTATAGCTAAATACCGAAGGTTTGTGATATCAACGAACCAAAAAACTGCGAGGCTATTTTTGACAAGAAAACACACATCAGGTATCAGAGCCGGGCGACCCGGTGCTACCACGCGTGAGGCCATTATTCAGGCCGCTATCGAACTTGTCATTGAAGGTGGTGAAAGCGCCCTGAGCTTCAGAAAAATTGCCGGAAAACTGGGGGTTTCGGCACCATCCCTTTACAGTTACTTTGAAGACAAACAGGCCATTCTGGCTGCTCTTTCCAGCCAGCTTTTCCACATTGATCTAAAAACAGAAGCCCGACAAACACCACGAAAACAACTGGAAACCCTGTTGTGCCGTATCAGAAACAGTCTGCTGCAAAACTCGAAGTTACTTTTCTTGCTCAACAAATCCCTGCCGGCCGAACAGATGTTAAAGGTTCTGGCCGCGCTGGCAGAACCTGTTGAGAAAAGCGGCATTTCGCATGGGCAATCGATCAGACATGCCCAATCGCTTTTGTGGATGGTTCTGGGCTTTTCCATGTTTGAATACAACTCGCAACAGGCCGTTGTTGTTAATCGATTTCTCGAACTCAACAAAAAAGAAAGCGACCTGTTGACCCACCTTGAGCTGAGCAATCACGACAGGCTCTGGAAAGAAACGCTCAAGCGCAATCTCGATGGTTTGATACCAGCGTGAGTCACACAACACATAATCAAAAGCTATGGATAACGACCGAGAATCACCTTGCCGCCCTTTTTAAAGTGACACGACCGACAAGCGTCGGCTGACGAATCATTCATGACCTTTCCCAACGCATCAAAATTAACTATTTTCCAACCTTCAGAAGAAGTCTTTTGCAGAACACCGGTCAATATTCGGCTTTCAGGGTCACTTGTATCTACGCCCCCGGTAAATACATCAATATAAAATGCCGACCCGGATGGATAATCTTCGCGACCATCTATCACACGGTCATTCTGATAAATCTCATAATAGGTGTTTCCGAAAACCTCATATAATGCATCGTGCTGATCGAGCTCCTTTGCCTTGATTAGCTGCCAAGAGGAAGATTGGGATAAAAACAGGTCTTTGTCACTGAGAGGTGACGCAAGCTTTATATTGGCAGGGGTATGGCTCTTCTCGGATATTTGGCATGCCGATAGCAATATACTTATAAAAACACAAAATACTGAATGGCGAATTAAAAACTTCATTACAGCTCCCTTGATATCAAAGCAATTACAGTCTAAACATCAACCTTTATTGACGATTCGTAACAAAATTGATCCATTGATATTTCATCGCGATGATTTACAAACTCAAACATTTCATCCGCGAAATCATGATAAAGCTTGTACACCTCATCGACCAAAACTTTTCCTTTAAAATACTGCTGTTCACCCAATTCGATTGATCGTAACTTTTTTTCTACCTGCCGGGTACCCATATGGTGTCCGCTCTCGCAGTTCAAATGATTCTGCCCATAGTAAAGATAGGCCTCTGGCTCATCCAGCGACAAACAAACATCGCGGGTTCGGGATAAAAAAACATTCCCGGTCATTTCTACAACCTCGACAATAATGACTTTTTCAATGCTGCTAGCTTTTCTTATCAATGCCACCATTTCATAAGTAATCATCCGTGATTTAATTGAATGGTCACTCCAAAGAAACCTCAGAAACGCACCAAAAGACATATTTCGCTCAAAGCCAAGGCGCTTGATATCTTCAAGGTACCACGGCCAGTGGTTAGCATCTTCGTGCGTATGAATATTTACCATATCCTGAAATTCACCATCAGATGACAAATCCCGCAAAACAAACCGATTGATATCCATAAAGGAAAAAACAAAATGCGCCATATAGGGCGCAAAAATGAGCCTTTTTTCAGCTGCTATACTGTCATCCTGCAAATAATCAAAAATCGGCAGATTTCCGAACGCATTATTTTTATCTTGTATATATTGGAGAATTCTTTTCATAGGCTTAAAGGCATGTCAGGGTTGAAACTGTTTGAGGCTTTAGATTCAGGGAAGCAACAAAACTTTTATAGTGATCCAAGTTGAATTCACCATTTTTTAAAAATCCGGATTTATCAATTT
>JAGRJA010000391.1 GCA_020443005.1 Pseudomonadales bacterium | reverse complement strand
GGAAGCAAAAGCGCTGTTGGAGTGGCTTGCTTCTGAAGAGGCGCAAAGTGATTTTGCCGGTCTGAATCAGGAATATCCGGTCAATACTGCAGTCGATGCATCACCGGAGGTGCGGGCCTGGGGCAGTTTCAGATCAGACACCATCAATGTGGAAACCATGGGGCACTTACAGGCAGACGCTGTCCGTTTGATGGATCGGGCGGGCTATTACTGATATGGGAAGGCGTCTGCCGTCGAAAGGACGGTTTGCTCTTTTTCCGGGGCGTGAGTCACTTTGGCAATTACCTGCCTTGCTGGGTGCCTTGCTGGTTCTGGTGCCGCTGCTGCTGGTTTTTTCGTCGTGGTCTGCACCGCAGTGGTCCGTATGGCAGCATTTGGGCGAAACGCGTTTGCCCACCTTGCTGGGTAATACCGGTGTCCTGCTTGTGGGAGTCGGGTCGGGCGTATTTTTGCTGGGCGTCAGTCTGGCCTGGTTGACTGCGATGTGTGAATTTCCCGGCCGCAAGCTGCTTGATTGGCTGTTGATGCTGCCATTGGCAATTCCTGCTTATATTTTGGCTTTTATTGCTTTGGGGACGCTGGATTATGCCGGCCCAGTGCAACGGTTTTGGCGAAACCTTTTCGGTCATGATGCCTGGTTTCCGGATATTCGTTCATCGGTGGGTGTCATTACGGTTCTGGTACTGGTTTTTTACCCATATGTCTATCTGCTGGCGAGAACGGCTTTCCTGAATCAGGGGCGAGCTACGCTCGATGCAGCAAGGACACTGGGCGCCACATCCTGGCAAGCTTTTTTCAGGGTTGCCCTGCCTGTAGCAAGGCCGGCGATTGCCGCCGGTGTTGCGCTCGCGCTGATGGAGACACTGGCAGATTTTGGCGCAGTTTCGGTTTTTAATTACGATACCTTTACCACAGCCATCTATCAGGCCTGGTTTGGCCTGTTTAATCTGGTGGCAGCCGCGCAGCTTGCCTCGGTATTGCTCCTGTTCGTTTTTATGGCCATGTTCATGGAGAAAAAGCAGCGACGAATGTATCAGGCCGGCAATGCGTCGCGTCGTACAGCCTACCCGCTCAAGGGTTTTTGGGCATGGGCCGCCTTTACCTATTGCAGTCTTGTTGTTGCTTTGGCTTTTTTGCTGCCGGTTTCCCGCCTGTTTGGCTGGGTGCTCAAGTCCGGCTGGTCGGCAGTGGACAGCCGTTTTCTTCTGCTTCTCGAACACACGCTTGTTTTGGGTGCTGTTGCCGGCCTCGGTGTTGTCGTGCTGGCTTTGTTGGTAGCCTATGGGCAGCGGCAACATTCAGGCAGATTCAGCAAAATGCTGGTACAGATTGCCGGAATGGGATATGCCTTGCCGGGTTCCATTCTGGCGGTTGGCGTGATGATGGTTTTTGCATGGATTGGCCGGCACCATGGTTCTCATGCATTGATCACGGGAACCCTCTGGGCCATGTTAACCGCCTATATGATCCGTTTTTTTGTTGTGGGTTTTTGCTCGATTGATAGCAGTCTCGCTCTGATCAGGCCTTCCATAGAAGAGGCGGCCAGAACATTGGGGGCCAGCCATCGCCGGATACTTTCTGCCATTTATCTGCCTATTCTCACACCGGGCATTTTAACGGCTCTGTTGATGGTGCTGGTGGATGTCATGAAGGAAATGCCGGCGACTTTACTTCTCAGACCCTTTGGCTGGGATACGCTTGCTGTCAGAATTTATGAGCTGACATCGGAGGGTGAATGGCAGCGTGCAGCCATGCCAGCCCTGTTCCTGATCGCTGCAGGTCTGATTCCGGTGATATTGTTGATGCGCCGCAGTGCAGAAAATTACTGATTTTCTTTTCATTTTCTATTGACACAATGCGTGACCTAAATAATATGTGGGTTTTAAGCCATCGGGGCGTTTAGCCCTTCACTTTTGATCCCTGTAGTATTTTTTTGGCTGGTAGATAATGAATCAAGTTCCTGAAGACCTGAAATACAATGCAACACACCAATGGGCCTGTCTTGAAGAAGACGGTACTGTTACCGTTGGAATCACCGATTATGCCCAGAATTCGCTTGGCGATGTTGTTTATGTCGAGTTACCTGATGTGGGGCAAGCGCTTGAACAGGGGCAGGAAGCGGGTGTTGTTGAATCAGTAAAAGCAGCTTCGGACATATTCTCCCCGATTTCTGGGGAGGTTTTTGAAATTAATGACAATCTGGAAGATGAGCCGGAACTGATCAACGATGCCCCTTACGGCTATGGATGGTTTTTCAAGGTGCGACCGAGCAATCTGTCAGAGCTGGACAGCCTGTTGTCTGCAGATGCCTACAAGGCTGTATGTGAAGCCTGAGTGTTTTCTCTTACTGTATAACAAGCCACCATCGGGTGGCTTTTTTCTGTGTGCAATGCGATTCACCCAATGAATAACCCAAAGTTCAAG
Source organism: Pseudomonadales bacterium (assembly GCA_020443005.1). Classification (GTDB taxonomy): domain Bacteria; phylum Pseudomonadota; class Gammaproteobacteria; order Pseudomonadales; family UBA7239; genus JAGRJA01. Next base: position 12,812 of record JAGRJA010000391.1, on the reverse strand, counting down.
GTGGAGATGCTGCACCCGCGCTACTGGCTGCTGTGGTTACTGATTGGTGTCTGGTGGCTGGTTGTGCAAATGCCTTATCCGTGTATTGTTGTGTTGGGCAAATTGCTTGGCAATGCGATGTACCTGCTTGCGGGGCGGCGAAGGCATATCGCAACCTGTAATATCCGGGTTTGCTTCCCCGATCTGGCCCCGGGACAACAAAAGAAACTGGTCAGGCAGAATTTTGAGTGTACCGGCATAGCCCTTCTGGAAACCGGTATCGCATGGTGGTGGCCCGAAAAACGCTTGCGCAAGATTTGTACAGTCGAGGGCCTTGAACATTTACAGTCAGCGCAGGGTCAGGGCGTCATCCTTTTGGGTATGCACTTTACCAATCTGGATATTGCAGGCGCATGCCTTTCTCTTGAGCGGGCTTATAACGCAATGTATCGACCGCATAAAAACCCTGTGTTCGATTTTGTACAATTGCGCGGGCGCTTGAACAGGGGGTCCCGTATTTTTCCGAGGGATGACCTGAGAACCATGATCAGGCTCTTGAGAGAGGGTGAACTGGTCTGGTATGCGCCTGATCAGGACTACGGTTTGAAACACAGTATTTTTGCGCCATTTTTCGGGATAGAGGCGGCAACAATAACAGCGACTGCCAAGCTGGTGAAAACAGGCAGGGCCAGGGTAGTCCCGCTGATTCAACAGCGTTTACCGGGCAATAAAGGGCATAAGGTGATTTTGCGGGAAGCACTCAGCGATTTTCCCCTGGGTGATGAACGGGAAGATGCGCGCATCATCAATGCCGTTATTGAAAAAGAGATTCTACTTCAGCCTGAAAATTACTTGTGGACGCACCGCCGTTTCAAAACGCGTCCGGATGATCAGCCGAGCATTTACAAATGAAGGCATCCCGATCTTTTTCATCCTGGTCAAGCGATGGCCTTGTTCAGTAACGGTTACGCGTTCACGGTGCTGGCCCGGCGAGACCCTGAGGCTGTGGCTATTATATGTGCAGATGAAAGGGTTACCCGTTTACAGCTTGAACAGGCGGCCTGTCGGCTTGCCCGCAAACTGCTGAGCAAGGGAGTGAAAGCCGGAGACTTTGTAACAATTGCCTTGCCCAATAGCATTGCTTTTTTTGAAGCTTGCCTGGCATGCTGGAAAATTGGCGCCATTCCCAACCCTGTATCCTCGCGATTGCCAAAGCGAGAACGCGATCAATTGATTTCGCTGGCCAAACCGGCATTAATCATCGGTGTGGACGATGATTATGGTGATACGGTTGTGTTATCCGGCAGCCTTGCTGATTCTGATGAAGTTTGCGCTGATGCCCTGCCGGATATTTTGCCGGTACACGGCAAGGTGATGGCAACAGGGGGAAGTACCGGTTTGCCAAAACTGATCGTCGATGCGAAACCCGCAGCCACAGAGATTGATGTGGCACCCAATTTCATGAAAATCAATGGCTGTGTACTTGTGCCGGGCCCGCTTTACCACACTGGCCCTTTTGTGACGGCCATGCAGGGGCTGTTTGCCGGTTGCAGGCTGGTGGTTATGCCAAGATTCGATGCGGAACAGGCAATCCGGCTTATTGCTGAACAAGAAGTTGATTGGGTGTTGTTTGTGCCGACCATGATGAGTCGTATCTGGAAATTGCCTGAAGCCGTCAAGGCTCAATACGATATCGCTTGCCTGCGTGTGGTTATGAGTACCGGTGCACCGACACCGGTATGGTTAAAGCAGGCCTGGATAGACTGGCTCGGGCCGGAAAAAATCATTGAATCCTATGGCGGATCGGAGCGCATCGGTGCAACACAAATTACCGGCACTGAATGGTTGCAGCACCGGGGCTCCGTCGGCAGGCCGGTGGCAGGCACCCGCATTCTGATACTAGATGACAAGGGCTGTGAAGTCCCAGTCGGGCAAATTGGTGAAGTGTATTTGTTGCCCGCCAGCGGCGAGGACTCGACCTTTTCCTATATCGGGGCACACGCTAAAAAAGTGAAGGGGTATCAGACCCTGGGTGATCTGGGTTATCTTGACGCAGACGGTTATCTTTATCTGGTTGATCGTCGGGTCGATATGATTGTCAGCGGTGGCGCCAATATTTATCCAGCGGAAGTTGAGGCAGCTATTGAGGCTTGTCCGTGTGTGCGCTCTTGTGCCGTTATCGGTTTGCCGGATGAGGATCTTGGGCAGCGTGTTCATGCCATTGTTGATATTGATCGTGGTGCCCTCGATGAGTTTGCGTTGAGAAACCATCTTGCCGAATATCTCGTGGCGTACAAGTTGCCGAGAACCATTGAGTTTGTTTCAGAATTGTTGCGAGATGATGCAGGCAAGATCAGGCGAAGCGCATTGCGCGAGCAACGGCTTTGACCGTCTTGCCCGGAAAACAAAGTCGGGGGTGCAGGGTGGTGAATAAAAATATTAACCCTTGTCAATGTGGGAAGTTTCAGTTCAGGCGATACTGTAAAGTCTGTAAGGAGGGTGAAGCATGTTTGAATCAGCCGAGATAGGCCACAAATTATCCGACAAGGAATACAAGTCAGAAGTACCCGGGCTTCGCGAAGATTTGCTCAGGGGGCAGTATGAGCTTCTCGAAAAAAAGGACAAAGCTGTACTGATCATCGTCGGCGGGGTTGAGGGTGCCGGCAAAGGTGACACGATCAACCTGTTGTCCGGTTGGCTGGATTCCAGACATCTGGATGTGCATGCTCTGGGTGGTTTGCCCTCCGATGAAGAAGCCATGCGCCCGCAGTATTACCGCTATTTTCGACGCCTTCCTCCCAAGGGCAAAATTGGTGTGCACTTTGGTTCATGGCATTCACAACCTATTCTTAAATATGCACTGGGCGAAATCACCCGAAGCGAAATGGATGCCGCGCTGTCACGGGTTTGTGAGTTTGAGCGCATGCTTGTTCAGGAAGGCTGGGTATTGCTGAAGCTGTGGTTTCACTTGTCCAAAAAACAGCAAAAGCATCGGCTGGAGACGCTGAGCAAGGACAAAAAGCAAAGCTGGCGCGTGACAGATCGCGACTGGGAATTGTTCAGACAGTACGACAGGTTGGCCAAGGTTTCTGCCAGAGCCTTGCGTGAAACCAGTACCGGTCATGCGCCCTGGCACATTATTCCCGGTGCTGATCCGAATTATCGTCACATCACTGTTGGACGGGCTTTGCTGACAGTGCTCAATGCTTCTGTGCCAGGGGTAAGTGAGATTGCACCTGTGAAGCCGGCAGAGCCCGCGGATGGTTTGCATTTATTGCATACGCTGGATCTGACACAGACACTGAGTAAAAAGCAGTATAAGGCTCGTCTTGAAAAGTTACAGGGCGATCTGAACCTTGCGGTTCGCGCCAAGAAATTCAGGGGGCGTTCTCTGGCGCTGGTTTTTGAAGGATGGGATGCGGCGGGTAAAGGCGGTGCTATCCGGCGTGTGACTTCGGCACTTGATGTGCGTACTTATCATGTGCATTCAGTGGCAGCGCCGACAGAAGAGGAAAAACTCTACCCCTATCTCTGGCGATTCTGGCGTTATGCGCCGAAAGCAGGGCATGTCAGTATTTTCGATCGCTCCTGGTACGGGCGGGTGCTGGTAGAGAGAATCGAGGGCTTTTGCTCTGAAGCAGACTGGATGAGGGCCTACAAGGAAATAAACGAATTTGAAGAGCAATGGTATGAACGAGGCGTTGAAACGCTGAAATTCTGGTTGCATATCAGCCCCGAAGAGCAAATGAGGCGCTTTAAGGAGCGTGAAGTCACGGGTTACAAAAAACATAAAATTACGGATGAAGACTGGAGAAACCGTGAACGCTGGGCGCAGTATGAACATGCCATTACCGATATGGTTGATCGCACCAGTACCGAGATTGCACCCTGGACACTGGTGGCAGCCGAGGATAAATACTTTGCACGCATCAAGGTGCTTGAAACTGTTCTGGAGCGTTTGGAGTCAAGGCGTTAAGGCTCGCCGAGATGGGGATAGCTGACAAGCAAGGTCGGTGTTAATGGTGGCCCGGTCTTGCAGGAGTGCTTTGTCTTGTTTGCTGCTTGCAAGGCGCATTTTCTTCCGCGGCAAGTCAAGGAGTTCGTGTTAACTGTTTGTTTTACAAGTTGTTTCTAAATTTCCACAGGTTTTCTCTGATTGACATCGGGGGGGCAGGCTTTTAAGATGCTTCCCCCTTAAATCCGGTTCGTTTTTCATGTCTCATCCCGCACTGAACACTCGTATAACCGAGCTTCTCGGTTGTCAATATCCCGTTATCCAGACAGCCATGGGCTGGGTCGCTGATCCGCATCTGGTGGCAGGTACCTGTAATGCCGGCGGTTTTGGTTTTCTGGCTGGCGCGACTATTCCGCCAGAGCAAATGGAAGCTGACATCTTGAAGGTAAAAGCGCTGACCAGCGCCAATTTTGGCGTGAACTTTCACATGTATCAGCCTAATGCAGGCGAGATTGTGGAGCTGGTCATCAAGCACGGCGTCAAGGCGGTGAGTTATAGCCGTTCGCCCGGCAAGGACATGATTGCCCGTCTCAAGGATAATGGCGTTGTCTGTATGCCAACGATTGGTTTGCCGAAGCATGCGATCAAGGCTATCGAGTTGGGTGCGGATGCTGTGACTGTTCAGGGTGGAGAAGGGGGCGGTCATACCGGCGCTGTGCCGACGACGCTGTTGATTCCGCAAGTTGTCGATGCCGTTGGTGACAAGGTGCCCGTTCTGGCTGCCGGAGGTTTCAAGGATGGGCGTGGTCTCGTCGCGGCATTGGCCTGGGGTGCAGACGGAATAGCCATGGGTACCCGTTTTCTGTTGACAAAAAACAGTCCTGTACCCGAAGCAACGAAGCAGCGTTACCTCGCTTGCAAAAACCCAGCGGATATTATCGTTTCCCGTGCGATGGATGGGCTGCCCCAGCGCATGATCATGAACGAATTGCTGGCCGACCTCGAGAAGGCGGGTCCTGCCAAAAAACTGGTTATTGCCCTTAAAAACGGTCTCGCGTTCAGAAAGTTTACCGGTGCCAGCATTCTTGATTTGCTCAAGGCTGCTTTTGCCATGCAAAGCCAGGACGGCATGACACCGGCCCAGGCCATCATGTCAGCTAATGCCCCGATGATTATCCAGAAGGCGATGGTTGACGGAAAACCGGCTGAAGGTGTGCTACCCAGTGGCCAGGTGGCAGGTGTCATTGATGAACTGTTGAGTTGTGAAGAGCTGATTAACAGTATCATCGCCGAAGCCGAGCATCGTTTGAATGTGCTTTGCTGTAAATAATTCTTTTTATTACTTTCGGAATTGCCATGAACAAACCTTTTAAACTGACCATTCATAATCATATTGCCGAACTGGTTTTCGACAAGCCGCCTGTCAATGCCTTTACCTCACAGGGTTGGGCTGATATCGCTGCCGAAATTGAGGCACTGGGTAAAAATGATGATGTGCATGTCATTATCATTGCTGCTGAAGGGCGCGGTTTCTGTGCCGGTGTCGACATCAAGGAGCTGCAGGCCGACAGCGGTTTGATTACCAAAGTAAATAAGGGCAACTATGACACCTTCAAGGCGATACACCTGAACCCCAAGCCGGTTATTGTGGCTGTTCATGGCTTTGTGCTGGGTGGCGGTATCGGTATCAGTGGTGCCGCTGATATTATCGTGGCTTCAGAATGTGCCACTTTTGCGGTGCCTGAAGTGGATCGGGGTGCCATGGGCGGTGGTGCGCATCTTCAACGCATGTTCCCCGTCCAGAAAGTGCGGTACATGTATTTTACCGGCGAAGCCATTGATGCACAGGAGGCTTATCGTCTCGGTGCTGTTGAGCGTGTGGTTCCGCGTGAACAGCTGATGGACACCGCACGGGAAATTGCTGCAAAAATTGCCGAAAAATCACCGGTGATGATTTCCCTGGCGAAAGAAGCGCTCACCGGCATTGAAGATGGCAATCTGGAAGACAAGTACCGCTGGGAGCAGGGCTTTACGCTTGAGGCCTATAGCAACAAGGATTCTCAGGAGGCGCGCGATGCCTTTGTCGAAAAGCGCGACGCCAATTTCAGGAAATAATTTCAATCATTCATCGCACAGGGTAAAACCCGTTTTAGAGAGCGTATTATGGATCTCGCCTATACACCGGAACAACAGGCCTTTCGTGAAGAAATTCGTACATGGTTGGCAGCGAATGTTCCAGCCGAACCCTTGAAATCTTTTGATACCGCCGAAGGTTTCCAGCAGCATCGGGAATGGGAGGCCAAATTGAACGAGGGGCGCTGGGGGATGGTGACATGGCCGGAAGCACTCGGTGGTCGTGGAGCAGACCTGATTCAGTGGCTGATCTTTGAAGAGGAATACTGGCGTGCCGGTGCTCCCCTGCGAGTCAACCAGAACGGTATATTTCTGTTGGGGCCAACCCTGATGGAATACGGCACAGACGAACAGAAAGCCGACATTCTGCCCAAAATGGCCAACGGAACCGAAGTGTGGGCCCAGGGCTGGTCAGAGCCGGGTGCCGGCTCAGACATGGCGGCTATCCGATCAAAAGCAGAGCTCAGCGACTGTGGTGAGTATTATATTGTTAACGGCCAGAAAACCTGGTCCACACGGGCGGTCTGGGCTGATCAGTGTTTTGGCATGTTCCGCACAGATCCGAATTCGCAACGACATCACGGTCTGACCTTTATTCTGGTGCCGCTGAACCTTGAAGGCATCACCGTGCGGCCTATTCCTCAGCTGGACGGCCTGCCCGGTTTTGCCGAAATCTTTTTTGACAATGTTAAAGTGCCGGTGAATCGTCGTCTGGGTGGTGAAGGTGAAGGCTGGAAAGTGGCGATGGCGACAGCCGGTTTTGAGCGCGGCCTGATGTTGCGCTCCCCGGCGCGTTTTCAGGAAACGGCGCGCAGACTGGTTAACCTCTACAAGGAGAACCGCGAAGCGGCAGACCGTGACCCCTCGGTTAAAGAAGCAGTGATACGGGCCTATATGGACGCCGAAGCCTATACGCTGACCACCTACCAAACCGCTTGCCGGTTAACCCAGGGCGGCAAGATCGGGCCCGAGTCATCAACCAATAAAATTTTCTGGTCCGAGCTGGATCAGCGTATGCATGAAACGGCAATGAGTATTCTGGGCGCCCGTGCCGAGTTGCTGCCGCATGCGCCAGCTGCACAGGGTGTTGGGAATTGGCTGGATGGCTTTCTGTTTGCTCAGTCTGGTCCGATCTATGCCGGTACCAACGAAATACAGCGCAATATTATCGCTGAAAGAATGCTGGGGATGCCCCGAAAATAGTGTTGCGTAAATGAAGTGAAGTGCACCGGGTTGTGGTGGCTTCGTTGGATAAATTTTTGAAAGGTCATTAACCGTGGATTTTACTTTTAACGAAGATCAGTTGTTATTTCAGGAAGAAGTGAAAAAATTTCTGGTCAACGAGGTAACGCCTGAGTTGATTCGTGAGCTTTGGGAGAGTGAGAGCGGGCGTTCCGGAGCACTTTGGTCTCAGTTGGTTGAATTGGGTCTGACCGGCATGACGGTGCCTGAGGCATATGGCGGTCTTGGCATGAACGAGGTGGATTTTGTTCTGCTCGCGCAGGAATGCGGCTTTGTTGCCCTGCCGGAACCACTGGTAGAGCAGGTGCTGGTGGCTGTTCCCCTGATAAACAGTCTTCCTGAAGCATTCAGGGCAGAATGGTTGCCCAGAATTGCAGCAGGTGAAGCGAAGGTGCTGGTGGGTCTCGAACAGAATCAACTCGTTGCTGATGCACATTATGCGGATTTACTTTTGCTACAACAGGGTAATGAACTGCACGCTGTAACACCTGGCCAGGTAAAGCTGATTTTTAATGAAAGCGTTGACCCCTCACGAAAACTGTTTGCGGTTGAGTGGACACCGTCTGCGACTACGCGAATCGCTGAAGACGCTGCCGAGCTTATCGAGGCTGCACTGAATCGGGGTGCGTTGGGTGCGGCAGCACAAGCGCTGGGTCTCACACAGCGCATGATAGAGCTTTCTGTACAATATACGGCAGATCGCCAGCAATTCGGCGTGGCAATTGGTACTTTTCAGGCAGTGAAGCACCGCATGGCCAATGTGGCTGTTCCTCTTGAATATGCAAAGGCTGTTGTCCACAGGGCGGCGCATTCCGTAGCCATTGGGCACAAGAATGCTGCTGTGCATGTCAGCCATGCCAAGATTGCGGCCTGTGATGCTTCGCTGACGGGCGCCAAGAACAGCATTCAGGTTCATGGTGCCATGGGTTACACCTGGGAAGTGGATTTGCATATTTTCATGAAGAAAGCCTGGGCCCTGAACAATACCTGGGGTGACAGCGCCTTTCATAAAAATCGTGTAGCGTCTTTTGTGCTGGGTGAAGCGGATAATGCTGGTGCGGGCCGGACATTTTTGTGAGTTGTTCGAATTGCCTCGTTCGGTATACCCGTGTTCAAGTATTGTCATGGCTGGCGTCAGGCAAATATGTAATGTGAGTTTAGTTGTATGGCTTGTACAGGCGTGAAACTGGCGCTAGTCAAGAATTCCCATTCAACAGTGTTTTTACCCGGAAAAATGAAAAATCGTCTGATAACAGAACAGCAGGAGAATTGTAATGCCAGAAGCCTATATCGTTGATGCGGTGCGAACCCCGACCGGTCGAAGGAAAGGTGGCTTGAGTCATGTTCACGGTGCCGATCTGGGTGCGCATGTGCTCAAAGCCATTGTTGACCGAAACGGTATTCCTGATAACGAGTACGACGATGTGATCTTTGGCTGTGTCGATACTATCGGGCCTCTGGCAGGTGACATCGCTCGTACGGCGTGGTTGTGTGCAGGTTTGTCCCAGGAAGTGCCGGGTACGACGATTGATCGCCAGTGCGGTTCCTCCCAACAGGCGGTTCACTTTGCAGCACAGGCTGTAATGTCGGGCACACAGGATGTCATCATAGCCGGTGGCGTTCAAACCATGACGCAAATACCGATATCTTCGGCGATGACGGCGGCCGAGCCGATGGGCTTTTCGGATCCTTTCACCGGCTCCAAGGGCTGGGTGGCACGGTACGGTAATGAGCCACCAACCCAGTTCAAATCAGCGCAAATGATTGCCGACAAATGGGGGCTGAGCCGACACGATCTTGAAGTGTTTTCGCTGGAGTCACATACGCGAGCCTTGCGTGCGATCGCAGAAGGCCGTTTCAAGAAAGAGATTGTTCCTTTGGAAGGTGTTGAGCATGACGAAACACCGCGTAACAGTTCCCTGGAAAAAATGGCGGAGCTGGACTTTTTGTTCGGTTGTGACAAGGTGACAGCGGCTGTTTCATCGCAAACCTGTGATGCGGCATCTGCCATGCTGATTGTTTCTGAAGCAGCACTGAAACGCTATAACCTGACACCGAGAGCTCGTATCCATCACATGAGCGTACGCGCCGAAGATCCGATCTGGATGCTGACAGCTCCGATCAGTGCTACCCAATATGCGCTCAAAAAAGCCGGTATGTCGATGCAGGACATTGATGTGGTAGAAATTAATGAAGCCTTTGCCTCGGTGGTGATGGCCTGGCTGAAAGAAACAGGTTATGACCACGCAAAAACCAATATCAATGGTGGCGCTATAGCGTTGGGACACCCGCTGGGCGCGACAGGCACGCGATTGATGACAACACTGTTACATGAACTGGAGCGCAGTGGTGGCCGCTACGGTTTGCAAACCATGTGTGAAGGTGGTGGTCAGGCAAATGTCACCATCATCGAACGATTGGGTTGAAGGCTTTGATTCAGAATTAAAGATCCGGTCTTATGATGGCATCTATCGTGATTTTTTAACGGCTGGATTTTAACAGTTAATTTTGCAAGAGGGATTGGAAATGGGAATTTGTGACGGTCGTGTGGTTATTGTAACCGGTGCAGGTGGTGGCTTGGGAGCAGCGCACGCAAAAGTGTTTGCTGCTGAAGGCGCATCGGTAATTGTCAATGATATCAACCGTGAGGCAGCACAAGCCGTGGTGGATGAGATTACAGCATCAGGCGGAAAGGCCGTTGTAAATACCTCTGATATTACCAATTATGAAGACAGCGCCAATGCGGTAAAGCAGGCTATAGATACCTATGGCGATTTGCATGTTGTCGTGAATAACGCGGGCATCAACCGTGATCGCATGTTTGCTTCAATGAGTGAAGCTGAGTGGGATGCGATTATGGCTGTTCATTTGAAAGGCCACTTCTGCATAGCTTCGCATGCGGTTCACTATTGGCGGGATCAATCCAAGCAGGGTAAAACAGTCAACGCACGCATTATCAATACCACATCCGGTGCAGGCTTGCAGGGTTCAATAGGGCAGTCAAACTATGCCGCTGCAAAAGCGGGTATTGCGGCCCTCACGCTCAATCAGGCAGCGGAGCTTGGCCGTTACGGGATTACAGCCAATGCCATAGCACCGGCAGCCAGAACAGGCATGACAACAGCTGTAGAATCAATGGCAGAGCGCATGAAAAAACCGGATGATGGCAGCTTTGATTACTGGGCACCCGAAAATGTTTCTTCACTGGTTGTATGGCTGGCTTCGGAAGCGGCGGGACATGTTAGCGGTCGTATCTTTGAAGCTGAGGGTGGCAAGATCTCGATTGCCGATGGCTGGCGCTCGACTGAGGGTGTTGACAAGGGGGCTCGCTGGGAACCATCGGAAGTGGGTGACGCCGTCAAGCAGCTGATTGAAAAAGAAGTACCTGCACAAAAGGTTTACGGCACTTGAGTCGCTGGCTATTTGTACAGGATTAACCCATAAGCATGAAGAGGTCATAGCAGTGGAATTTTCCTTCACTGAAGAACAGCAAATGATTAGAGACACGGCAGAAAGTTTTCTGCAGGATGTTTCGACCTCCGAAGCCATCCGAAAGGCGATGGCAACGGAAGATGGTTACGACCCGGGGCTCTGGCAGCAAATTTGTGCTGATTTGTATTTTCAGGCAATCACCATTCCTGAAGAGTTTGGTGGAATGGGGCTGGGTTTTGTCGAGCTGGTTGCCGTGTTCGAGCAAATGGGAAGATTCCTTTTATGCGCACCGTATTTTTCAACCGTAGGCCTTGCTGCCAATGCCTTGCTGGTGGCAGCCAATGCCGAACAGCAAGCAGAATATTTCCCCCGGATTCTTGAAGGAAAAACCGCCAGCCTTGCCTACACTGGCACATCCGGTAAATGGGATGCCGCTACCGTCGATGCTGTTTATAAAAAAGAAGGTGACAGCTATGTCTTGAACGGTGAATATCGCTATGTGATTGATGGGCATACTGCTGATTTTCTCATCGTTGCTGCGAGACAGGAAGGTACGCTGGGCGAAGAGGGGCTAGGCTTGTTTATTATGCCGGCGAATTCAGTCGGTGTTGAGCGAAACTGGTTGCCGACAATGGACCAGACCCGCAAGCAGGCAAGCGTGGTATTGAAAAATGTGTCTTTATCCGCTTCCGCGCTGATGTCGGAAAATGCGTGGCCCCAGCTCCAGAAAATCATTCAGTTAGCACAAATCTGTCTGGCTGCCGAACAGGCGGGGGGCACCCAGCAGATTCTCGATATGACGGTTGAGTACACCAAGGAACGCGTGCAATTTAACCGCCCCATCGCCAGTTTCCAGGCGATCAAGCATAAAGCTGCCGATATGATGCTGAAAGCCGAAGTGGCGAAGTCAGCGATTTACTATGCGGCCTGTGTTGCCCAGGAAGCGGTTTTTAACGGTGATGAAGTAATCGCTTCTGAATTGCCGGAAGCTTCCGCGATGGCCAAGGCGCACTGTTCAGACAGCTACTTCTTCAACGCCGGTAATGCAATCCAGATGTTTGGTGGTGTCGGCTTTACCTGGGAATACGATGTGCATTTGTATTTCAAACGGGCAAAAAGTTCAGAGTTGTTGTTTGGGAACGGTGCATGGCATCGTGAACAGATCGCACAGATTTTACTGGGCTGAAACCGGAGATAGTTATGAAAATCAGTTTTAGTGCCGAAGATGAAAAGTTTCGTGAGGAGATTGCCGGCTGGTTACGGGCTAACCTCAAGGGTGAGTTTGAAAAGTTGCGTTTCCGTGGCGGTCCCGGTGATGAGCACATGTTTCCCGAAGAGCGAAAAGCCTGGGAAAAAAAACTTGCCGAAGGTGGCTGGACTTGTGTCGGCTGGCCAAAGGCACACGGTGGTCGCGGCTGCAGTATTGAACAACAGGTGGTCTTTTTTGAGGAGTATGCCCGGGCAGGTGCTCCCGGTCGGGTAGGCCATATCGGTGAGGGGCTGGCAGGGCCGACCATCATCGCCTTTGGCAGTGAAGCACAGAAAGAAAAATACCTGCCCGGCATTGTTTCGGGCAAGGAACTCTGGTGCCAGGGTTATTCCGAACCGAGTGCCGGCTCTGATCTTGCCAATGTTAAAACCAAAGCCCGATTCAGTGAGGCAGAGGGCAAATGGCTGATCAGTGGCCAGAAAGTCTGGACATCACTGGCGCATGAATCCGACTGGTGTTTTGTCATTGCCCGAACCGATCCCGACTCTGTTGCGCACAAAGGCCTGGGTTTTTTCCTGGTCAAAATGGCGCAGCCGGGTGTGGATGTGCGTCCCATCGAGCAGATTACCGGCACCTCCGAGTTCAACGAAGTGTTTTTTGATGAAGCCGTGGCCGAAGATATCGTTGGTGAGCCCGGTGATGGCTGGAAGATCGCCATGGGGCTGCTGGGTTTTGAGCGCGGTGTTTCCACGCTCGGGCAGCAAATGCTGTTCCAGAACGAGCTGGATGAAATTATCAGGATTGCCAAAAGCAATGGTGCCGGGAAAGACCCCGTGATTCGACAAAGAATTGCCGAGGCGC
>JAGRJA010000390.1 GCA_020443005.1 Pseudomonadales bacterium | reverse complement strand
TTTCGGAGCTGTAATCTGCACCTTTCCCCATCATGTTTTCATAGGCGTTGGTTTCGGTACATTTGTAATACCCCTGATAGGTGTTTCTGCCTGCGTTTTCACATTCTTCCTTTGACCAGAACCCGCTTTCCCTGAGTGTATAGTTGTCACTGAAACTGCTTTCCTTTTCGTACAGGTCGTAGCGTGGAATAAACAGTATCACTGCAGCAGCGATAAGGATTATCGCGATTGTAATGGTTTTGCCCATGTCTCCACTCCGTGTTTTGAGTTGTGCCTGACTGGTCGGTTGGTGAGCAGGTCTTTTTGACACCACCGTTTTATGGTTTTTCTTTACTACGCCTTCCATAATAACACAGGGTAAAAGTTGGCTGTTTACCGATGTCACAAATTACCGATGTCACAAAATTGAAGACCTCGTCAGGAGGTCTTTTTTGCAGGTTCGCCTCTCAAGGTGAAACGACTAAAGGCTGATGACATCCAGCTTCAGTTTTTCCGCGACCGTTTCAGAACCCGGGCGAGTGATGACTGCTGTGCTGGCTGTGCCATTGAGCAGGTAGCGTTCACCAACGCGTTTCAGATCATCAAGGCTCACTTTCAGTACACGGCTGCGATAATCACGAAGCACTTCCGGCGTACGACCATGCAAGTTGTTATGGAAGGTCTGGCGAGCTTCACCGGCCGGAGAGGAGGGCTTGTCGATGGAGCTGATGACACCGAGTATGGCCTCTTCCAGCTGGCGAGGTTTGTGTGTGTTATCAAGTAACCAGTGAACTGAACTGTCAAAGTCGGCAAGCGTTTCTTCCAGTCTGGGGTCGCGGTAGGAAAAGAAACGGAACGCACCGGTGTTGTTATCCTGACCGGCACCACCGCCGTAGGCACCGCCTTGCTCCCGTATGGCAGTATGCAGATAGCCGTTACGAAGAAAACCACCCAATACAACCAGCGCGGGCGCATCCGGGTGGGAGGACGGTACCGTGGGAAAGGCTCTGGAGCAGAAGTTGACTTGTGTGTTGGTTTGCCATAATTGTTGGCAATGGCCGTTGACTGTGTCAAGACAGAAAGCGGTTTCTGTCAGGGATGGGGCAGATGACCAGAGCGAAGCGAGGTCGGACTGGTAACCTGCAACTTTGTCTTCTTCCCCGATGAGTAGAAATTGTCTTGGTGCTGTGAGTATTTTCTGGTGAATGGCCTGCAGAGTTAGGGCAAATTGTTTGAGTGCCTGCCCATCTGCCAGTGCATTATCGAGCGATTTAATGGCCTGTATGCCAGCCAACCCGCTCCACTGATGGTTGAGTTGTGCCAATGGGCTGAATAAATGAGCGGCCGCAGTCATCGCCAGCGCATGACCATTCCCGGTAATACTCATTTCACGGCGAGCCCGGCTTTGCGAAACGAGTTCTTTCAGGCGTTTCAATTCATCAAAACGAACATTGTTGAAAGTGTCCTGAAGCAATTGGCTCATGGCGGCATGATTGCGTTGCAAGGCTTTTGAGGAAAAAACCAGATGCCCTTTAACGGCCTGTAAATTATCCAGTGAGCTGCGCAATGAGGGGCTGGCGCTGAGCGAACCGCAAACTTCGGATTGACGGTTTTGTATGGACATATAATCCTGATTGCCGATACCCAGTTCGGTGAGAAACCCGGCATAGAGGGGTAGTAAAGTCAGTTCGTTTGCAGAGAGTTCCGGAAGGTCGATAACCAGTTGCTGGTAAACAAGGCCGTTGGTGCCGGCGTGGTAAGTCGCCAGTGGGTAGTGACTGATTCGGGTGTCGTGCTGAACGGGAAAACTGATGTCGACGGGGATGTCTTCAAGCCCGACTTTTGGTAACAGGCCTTCGTCGTCTTCAGCTTTCTGCCTCTCTTTCAGGGCCTGTGCCTGCGTTATGATTGCTTGCTTTCGATCGTCGTCAAGTGCAGCTTTCATTTTGGCGAGTCGTTGTTTTTCGGCTTCACGACGGCGTTCGGAAAGTGCTTTTTCCGGGTGCATGGTCAGTGTGACACGGTGTGGATTTTCGATCAGTAATTCTGTGACCAGTGTTTTGATAAAGTCGGCTTTTTTGATTTCCTGCCGAAGCTTTTCAAGTACCGGGTCGAGGTCGAGCAGGGCAATGGGGTCGCCACGGTGGGTGGCACTGGTGAGGGCGGTCATGATCAGTTGCAGCCCGTAAGGATAGGAGCCACCACCAACTTCCCGTTGCTGGAGTTCAAGTTGATGCAGGCAGGCTTCCAGTCTTTTTTGTTCAACGCCTTCATCGGCAAGTTTTTGCAGTGTTGCAAGTACCGCTTTTTCAAAGTCGAGCGTGTGTTTGCTGTCACTGCCTTCTATGCCGGCAATGAATAACAACTCTTTTTGTGAGTCATCCAGCCCGCATAGCGGCGATGGCGAGCTTCCGAGTGAGGTGGTTTCCAACAGATGTTGCAGAGGGCTGGCACTGTTTTCAAGCAGTACCGCTGACAGGAGTTGCGCCTTGAGGCTTTCTTCGAGATCCGTGCTTTTTCCCAGTAACCAGCCAAGCAGTATGTGGGTTTTGTTATCGGTAGAACCATCTTCATCGAAGGCGTAGGCTTCCTCAACCCGAATAGGTGCCAGATAGCGTTTTTCATCCGGTACTGAAATCTCTTCAGGCAACCTGTCGAAGTGACTCAGCACTTCTTTTTCAAACTTTTGCTGGTGTTCATGGGCGGGAATATCGCCGTATGTCATAAAAACAGCATTGGAAGGGTGGTAATGGGTATTGTAAAAGAATTTCAGTTCTTCATAGCTGAGATCGGGAATACATTCAGGGTCGCCGCCACTGTTGTAGTGATAGGTGGTGGTGGGGAACAGGTATTTGCCAAGTGTGTGCCAGAGTGTGGAAGGTATTGAGCTCATCGCCCCTTTCATTTCATTGAAGACAACCCCCTTGAAAACCAGCGGTGTGGAGGGGTCGTCCGGTTTTTCAAATTCGACACGATGCCCTTCCTGGGCAAAATCAAGCGGGTCGAGGCGTGAAAAAAACACCGCATCGAGATAGACATCCAGCAGGTTATTGAAATCTTTGCGGTTCTGGCTGGCAAAAGGGTAGGCGGTCCAGTCCGAACTGGTCATGGCATTCATGAAGGTATTGAGTGAGCGACGGATCATCATGAAAAACGGGTCGCGAACCGGGTATTTTCGACTGCCGCAGAGGGCTGTATGTTCGAGAATATGGGCAACCCCGGTTGAATCGTGTGGCACCGTTCGCAGTGCAACGAGAAAGACATTCTCGTTGTTGTCTGCGTCGATGTGAATATGTTTGGCGCCGGTTTTTGGGTGGATAAATTCTTCTACGGTGATGTTGAGTGCTTCGATGTGATGACTGCGTAACTTCTGGAATGTTTCGGTATGTGTCATAGATAACCTGTGTAGTAAATCGCTGTTGAGCTGTTGATTAGGCCGACAACAGACTTTCCTGCAGGCCCCTGTCAAGTGCTGCGAGAACGGGATGCTGTCTAAAAACTGTATTTGACTTCTGCGAACACACGATCGTTTTTGTCAATATAGGTGAAAGGGGATGTGTCGCCCTCGTCGTAGTAAATAACGCCACCGCTGAGTACCAGTGCATCGCGTATGTCGTACTCGGTAGAAAGCCGGACAAGACCACCATGCTGGCCGTGGTCGCCAAACATAAGACCAAGTGCTGTGACATTGAGCCTGTCATTGACCAGACTGCGGGTGTAACGCAAGGCGGTTTCCAGATTGTCGCGAAACACTCCGCTTGTTTGCAGGCTGTTTTTATAGTCGACGATGTGACGGTTGGCAACTTCCAGGGAAAGCGTGGTATCTGCAAACCCGTAATATTCAATACCCAGCAGGGCATCGAACTGTTGTTTTTCTGTGGTGTCGTTCGGGAAAGGAACAATGCCTGCACCGGGGATAAACAGGCCCAGGTTGAACAGAGTGGTTGTAGTGTGATCCACACCGTCAAGATAGGCCAGTTCCGATTTGAACAACCAGGAGCCCAGTGTGTAATTGCCACCGGTGCCGATCAGGGTAACGCGGCTGTGTTCCAGCGTTGAGCTGTTGAAAGTCGGTAGTGGTAGCAGGGGGTTAAAGTTGGGTTTGAGGTAGGGCTGGTCGCGCCAGTAGCGGGCGGCATGAAAGGAAATGTCCCACCCCGAGAAAATGCCGGTTAACCCTGCAGCCCAGGATGTATCCCTGATATCCTGTGGTTGTTTTTCCCTGAAGGTGGAAAGCGGTGCATACGGGTTGGCCACGGTGCTGAAGTCGCTGCCAAAAGACGGATATTTGCTGAAGCGTGTTTCAGGGAGGGCAATCAGGGAAAGATCCCATTCGTCGAGATAAATGTCGGTTTTTATTAGGGTGACCGGCAGGCGAAGGTCTTCAATATCGGCAAGGCCGGGTTCGCGACTGTCGAGCGGGTTGAGAATATCCAGCACGCGAAGGCTGTCCGAGCGCCCCCAGTTAACAATCTGTCGCCCGAGGCGTATGTCAATGTTTTCCGCCAGTTTCCCCTGTACCCAGAACTCCTGGATTTCGGCTTCCCATTCGTTGTCGTCCAGCACAGCATCACTGTAGTCATGGCGATTGTGGATGAGGTATGCCCAGTCATAAAAGGTGTAACCGGCAACACGCATTTGCCAGGCTGAATCGAAGGTATTGAAAGGCAGGACTGTGTCGTACTGCAGGTTGATGCGTGTGCGAAGTTTCTGAATGCCGCTGT